>NZ_JBZRPK010000213.1:569-2014 GCF_058382125.1 Haloferax sp. s1 | reverse complement strand
CTATGCCCCATTTCAGTGTCAGACGAACCCTTGTGGGATTGAAGCGGGAAGTTCATGAACGCGAACGGAGAGACTCCGCAGTTTCAGACGAACCCTTGTGGGATTGAAGCATCCGAAATCTTATCAGTTGCGTCGTCGTCTGACATAGTTTCAGACGAACCCTTGTGGGATTGAAGACTCCACTGAATTCCAAACCACCCCGGTTTACTGAGCGAAGAGCATGCATAACCGACGCCCTCACCCACTTCTCGCATCCCAGTACAGCAACCCAGCACCGACGACCAAACAGACCGCAAGCCCGCCGAACGCGACGGCGTAGTTCAGATACGTCGCAACGATACCGACGTAGGCCGGGCCGACCGCGTTCGCCCCGAGGAAGAGCGCCCGTGCAGCGCCGAGGTCGGCCCCGCGGTCGGCGTCGGGCGCGTTGTCGACGATAATCGCGTCCGCGAGCGGGAACTCCATCTTGTAGCCGACGGCGAGGACGACGACGGCGACGTAGATGAACAGCCGCGTGTCCACGAGCGAGAGGGCAGCGAGCGACCCCGCGGCAATGAGCATCCCGACGACCGCAATCGACTCGCGCCGGAAGCGGTCGCTGAGGCCGCCGGCGACCGGCTTGATGCCGAGGCCGACGACGAAGACGATGGCGAACGTGGCGCTGGCAAGCTCCTCGGGGAAATCCTTGGCCTGACTCAGGAACGTCGGGAGGAAGTTGATGAAGCCGCCGACCATGAAATAAAACAGTCCGAAGGCGAGGAGCGTCCGGCGTTGTTCCGGGCTGGCAAAGAGTCTGCGGAGCGTGCCGGACGCGTCGAGTTCCGGCGACCCGACGGTGTAGCCGTCGTTCGACCACCGGGCGAACAAGAGCGTAAGCGCCCCGAGGACGACAGCGACGGGAAGAAACGGGGTTTGCCACGTCGCGTAGCTGAGCGCGAGGATTGCGAGCCCGGATGCGAGCAGGCCGCCGAGGTCGGTCCCGGCGGCGTAGAGACCGAGCGCTCGCCCTCGACGCTCGACGAAGAGGTCCGAAAGCAACGCCCGCGAGGGGATGGCGAACAGCCCTTTCCCGAAGCCAGTAATCACCGCGGCGAGGAGGAACCCGGTGAGACCACCCGCGATGCCGAACGTGGCGAACCCGAGGACGAGAATTCCGAGTCCCGGAACGATGAGCGTTGCTCGTGTCCAGCGGTCCGAGTATTCCCCGCTGGGATACTGCGTGATTGCGTAGATGCCCTGAAAGAGCGCCAGTGCGATGCCGGCGGTCGCTTTTGGTTTCTGGAGCGCTTCCATAATCGTCGGGAGAAGCGGCCACAGCTGGTACCGCCCCGCTTTCAGCACGTCCCACCCGCTGGCTCTTATAACCACCTCCCGCACCACGAGAGAAGAGGCCAAATCGGTTTCCTGCTTTCGCTTGAGCTAAATGAGCTACTTTACTAATCGAA
>NZ_JBZRPK010000213.1:0-559 GCF_058382125.1 Haloferax sp. s1 | reverse complement strand
CCCGAGTATCCCCCGCTGGGATCCGGCGTGATGGCGTGGATGCCCGAAAAGAGCGCAAGTGCGATGCCGGCGGTCGGGTTGGTTATCTGGGGCGCTTCGATAATCGTGGGGAGAAGGGGCGACAGCAGGAACCGCCCCGCTTGTAGCACTGCCCACGCGAGCGAGACGGTGAGCAACATCCGGCCGGAGTAGCCCGAAAACAAACGCTCGCCGGATGTCGGCTGTCGGTTCACACGTGGCGTATGCTGACCGGGTACCAATGAATTACGATTGCGGAATGGCTGTAGTGATTCGTAACTGCCGTTCTCCCCCACCCAGTTTATATCAACCCACAGTTATTTTTTGGCTCCTGCAAAAGTGTCGTGTGAATGGTCCACTGCCCTGAATGCAAGACGGCCCTCGAAACGATTGACGACATCGAGTTCGTCGAAATGGACGCACGAACTGGTTTCATCAGATCCTCGAAGCGTTTCTATACGACTACCTGTGCAGAATGTAGCGCGACGATTGGCAGCGGTGTCGCCGGTGCGAAACCGAACGGCGGTGCTGCCCCATCGTT
>NZ_JBZRPK010000214.1:0-2016 GCF_058382125.1 Haloferax sp. s1 | reverse complement strand
GGGGGGGGGGGGGGGGGGGGGGGGGGGGGGGGGGGGGGGGGGGGGGGGGGGGCGGCGGGGGCGGGTGGGGAGCCCGGAGACGGGTGCGACGAACGCGACGACGGGTTCGCCGCTCGCGTCGTACGGTTCGGAAGTCGTCACCGACTGGGACGACGCGAACGTTGTCGCCTTGCCCGTCCACGGCGTGTCGACTGCGTTGAGCGACTGTCCGTTCAGACTGTCAGTCGTACTGGCGACGATGGTGCCGGAGTCGGCATCGACGTAGTGGAGCGACCGAACGTCGCCGGGAAGCCCGATAAGTTTCTGTTCGAGCCACCGTTGATGTTCGGTCGCGTTCGTCCCGTCCGGTTTCTCGTTAATCGATTCAGCGAGGAAGGAAACCGTCGCTTCCCTCGAAACGACCCAGTCGGCGACCGACCGCGCTTCGGTCTCCGCGGCACCGCGAATTTGCGATTTGGTCTGTGAATCGACGACGGATTTAGTGTCGAAGCGGATGTTCGCGCCCGCCGCACCCATGATGAGCACGATGAGGAGGAGGACGAGACCGAACTTCGCCGCGTACCGGCGGCGAATCACGTTCGGGAGCAGTCGCTCCATGGCGGACGTCACCCGCGAGAATGGGTTTTTCATTGGGAACCTCCGGATTCGAAGAATCGCCGTTGGAGCAGTTCGACCTGCGTGACCTCGCCGTCGGTGACGCGCTCAACGAGATACGAACTCAGCGGTTCGAGCGATTCAGTCAGGTCGACACCACTCGATGCGCCCTGATAGTTCAATTCGCGTCCCGCATCGACGAGCGCCCGTACGCGGTCGAACTCGCCGACAGAGACGGTGTGGCCCGTTCCGCTGGAGATGGTCTGAACAGCGTCCGCGATGGCTGGACCGCTCACTTCGCCAGCGTACTCTGCGGCCGCCGCCATGAGGAAAAGGGCGTCGTAGGCGTTCGCAGCGTAGGGTGCGAGCGGTGCAATATCGGAGAGTCGCTGCGTGAGGTCGAAGTAGCCGTCCGTCCGAACCGACGAGAGCGAGGCGCTGTAGAAGCCCTCGTAGTAGGCCGGGAGGTCGCCGCTGAACATTCCCGCCGAGAACACCCACGGTGCGTCGTAGTCGGTGTTCCCGTACGCTTCGAGAATTCCTTTTTCTTGTCCGGGAACGCTGACGAAGCCGACTGCGTCCGGCTCGTCGGCGAAGACCTCATCGAGAACGCCACTGAAGTCGCCTGCTTCGGGGTCGTAGCTGACCTGCGTGACGACCTCAGCGTCGAGGCTCTCTTGAAGCGCAGTTCCGAGGTCCGACCCGAAGGCACCCGTAACGGTGAGAATCGAAACCGTCTCGGCATCGACGTACTGCGGCGAATCGAGAATTTTCGCCATCGCAGTCGCCTGCAGGCTGTCACTCGGAACGGTTCGGCCGAAGTACTTCCGGCCATCTGCTCGTCCGGCATCCGAGAGCCGTGGGTTCGTACTGGCTGGACTAATCTCCATGATAGAGTCCTTCGCCGTCTTGGGGGCGAGCGCCAGTGAGACGTCACTGACGAGGCCACCGACGAACCCAACGACACCAGCGTCGACCAGCGACTGGTACCCCTCGGCGGCGACTTCTACAGAACCCTCCGTATCCACGGCCGTCAGTTCGACGGGCCGGCCGAGGATTCCGCCTGCCTGATTGATATCCTCGACTGCCTGCTCTACGGCGCGTTTTCCGTGCGTTCCGACCTGTTCCAGCGAACCGCTTAACGGTAACATCGCCCCGAACCTGACCGGTTCTCCGGAATCGCCCTGGAACGACCCAACGCACCCGGAGAGCGACCCGAGCATCGCTGCCCCACCAGCGCTGAGAAACGTTCGTCTATCGTACCTGGGAGTCACACCTCGTCGGTGAATCCACCTGTATATAATTTTGGGCCGCCGATTATCACGACCAATATTCTAAACCTAAACATTGTATGTAGTTCAGGTTATAAATAAACAGAGACAAACCACCCTGAAGTGTAATCATCTAGATGTATACTGGCCG
>NZ_JBZRPK010000215.1:0-2018 GCF_058382125.1 Haloferax sp. s1 | reverse complement strand
CTGTCATGGCGGAGGGCTGGAGCGTACGCTGGGCTGTTCATAGTCATACTGTCCGGAAGCGTTCTTACCGTATCGTTGCTGTCGAATCCGTGGTTTTCGCTACAATACCACTCACTCTCTGACTTGGGTCGCCGCTCGGCTCGGCTCACGCTCGTCTACAATGGTGGACTGGTCGTTAGCGGAGTTCTCTTGCTCTTTTTTTGTACTCAAGTCTTTCGAGAAAGTGAGACCCGCCTCAGCCGGGGTGGGGTCGTACTCTTCGGGCTGACCGGCATAGCGCTCCTTCTGATTGGATACCGCTCAAATGGCGTCACACTTCCTGAATCGTACGCTCTGGGCCTTGCGCTTTCGGGAGGAACAGGAGTATTTCTACTCGCCGTGTCACTGAGTTATCGAGGTGTTGCATATGCCCGGCTGTTCGCTGGCGTCGTTGTGTCTGGAACCTTCCTTGCGTTGCTCGCAATACACACGTTCGACGGACTGGCAATCGCCGAGCTAATTGCAATCGCTGAGTACGACGTAACGCTCCTCATCTTCTCCTATCAACTTCTCCAGAATCCGGGGGACAGCTGTCGTACCGCGTGAACTACGCGCTGGGGACGGCACCCGGACTTCGACCCTAACTCTCCTGAGTGCCTTGTTGAATCTTTCAATTAGTAATCGGTTTGAGTGGTCGTGCTCACAGCGTATATTCACCACGACACCCCCTATCAGGAGTCGTTCTGTTCGATTTTCTGACCCCAGTAGCCCGGGTGTTTCTCGACAACGAGGTCATCCTCAATCGTCAGCTGACACGATAACCGGAGTCCGGAGTCGAGACTATGAGGTGGCAACTTGAGACGACGGCGTTCTTTACCCGTCGGGTTACTGACGTCCCCCTCCACGATTTCGACGGCACATGTTCCGCAAAGCGCGTTGCCGCGACAGTTGGTATACTGCGCTTTCCCGTTATGCGGGGTGAGACCGGCATCCAAAAGAGTTTGACGGAGGTTGTCACCAACGTCAGCTTCGATCGTTTCACCCTTGAACTCTATTGTTGGCATGTGTTTACATAGCACTACAAGACACAAATACGTTTGACCGGTTCGTCCGCTATATGAATTAGATGAAATATCACACAGTAAGGTGAACATGGAGAATTTCTGGTGCCTCACTCACTAGAAACGTCCGCGTAGCTCACACCGCGAGACAGCGAGACAATCGTGATGGTAACACCTTACGAACGCCGTTAGAGACAACGGCTTTTTCAGATGGATACCCCTGGCCTGTTGGTATATCCGACTGTGATTCGAAATACTGAGAACGCCAGTATTGGTCTCGCAGATGACATCGTATTTCAAAACGCTTCGACAGAGTCAGCCCTTTCACCGGATAACAGAAAATGAAAACGTGGTACCTTTTGGGCCTCGAAGAGGCCTCGTGGCCCGAGAAGCTTATGTTCGTCGTAGCGATGAGCGTGATGCTCGCTCTCGGTGGGTTTGGTTTCCTGAAGCCGTCAGTACTCAGTAGCACGCTCATCGGTGCGAAGACGTGGGTCCTCAATTACTTCGGTTGGTGGTTCATCCTACTCGGATTCGTGCTGTTAATTGTCGTCCTACTACTGGTATTTTCGCAGTATGGGAAACTCCGAATCGGTGGTCCCGATGCTGAACCGGAGTTCGGCTTGTTCTCTTGGCTGTCGATGGTATTCACCGTCGGGTTCGGTGCGTCCATTCTCATTTGGGGCGTCGCAGAACCCATCTCCATCGTCAGCAGTCCTCCGCCAAAGCCGTATCCCGTCCAAGGTGCGTCCGTAGAGGCGATGGCACTGGCGTTTATGTTCATTCACGAGGTGTTCCCTGGCCTTGCAATGTGGTATCTCCCCGTCGCGATGGCGTTCGGAATCATCGTCTACACCGACGGCGTCGGTGAGTACAAGATTAGCTCGATGCTCACCGCCGACATCGTCGAAGACCGCATTCCCGGTCCCTATTGGACGGTCAATCTCACCGCTGTCAATGCTACCATCGGCTGAATAT
>NZ_JBZRPK010000666.1:0-13241 GCF_058382125.1 Haloferax sp. s1 | reverse complement strand
ACCAGGCGGGGCGGAGGAGTCGGCGAGATAGTCGTCGAAGTGCCGTCGTCCGAATCGTCGTGGGCATACACGTACACAGCCACCGTCGAGGACCGCCGCGGACGGACAGCCACCAGCGACACGACCACACAAGGAGGAAACTAATGATGTTTGAAAGCGTCGAACGACGACTCGTCTCGCTCGAATTACCATCGGCAGACAAGAAGGCACTCGGAAACATCCCTGCGCAGGTTCGGTCCTTCCATCACGGCGAACGGACGGCCGACCTCGGGACGCTCGGGGACAACTCCGGAAGAATCGTGCTCTGGCCCGACCAGAACGAGCTTAACGGCGCGAGTCGGGTCGAGTGGTCGATTAGTTCCGGGATATCAGCGCCAGAGGTGTCGTGTTCAGTTCCAACCACAGGGACCGGAAGCGGCGGTGACGGATGCAGTGGCGGTGCCGCCGGAAATAACGGCGGAATCTACGTGTACGCCGGTCAACCGGGTGAGTTCTACGTCCAACTGTTCGAGGTCACGGGCAGCGGGCGAAACCGACAGCGCGGCGAGGAACTCGGCTGGCACCTCCTTTCGGTCCCGCAGTTCGTCCACGTCACCACTGACCAGACGTTCCGTGACCGGGTGGATGCGCTGACCAGTCGCCTCTCCGGAAGCGGGAACACCGACGACAAACGAGAGGCAGTGCTCGAAAAGATACAGCGCGTCGCGGCCCACGTACTCCGACCGGCCAACGTCCGGTTAGTGTGGGGTGACCTCGGTGACTCGCTTCCCGTCCAATTCGACAAGAACGCCTCGGGGACCCGAAATGGCCTCGTC
This sequence comes from Haloferax sp. s1, assembly GCF_058382125.1. Classification (NCBI taxonomy): domain Archaea; kingdom Methanobacteriati; phylum Methanobacteriota; class Halobacteria; order Halobacteriales; family Haloferacaceae; genus Haloferax; species Haloferax sp. s1. The sequence goes on along the minus strand of NZ_JBZRPK010000666.1, from coordinate 12,426 downwards.
ACCGGCGTTCCGGTGTCGAGCGGACTCCCCGGGTGTGCGTCCGACCACCTGATTACGGTTACCCTGGAAGGCACCGGCAGCAACGTCACCGTAAACGAGTACAGTCAGGTGCTCTCGGATGGGTCACCCACTGGCAACGTTGCGGTTGCAGACGGGCTTGCACCGGTTGGGAGCAACGCGACCGCAGCAACCGTCCGGAACCATCTAACAGGCCTCACAGATGCCGAGACACAAATAGAACGCGCGACACGGTGGCTCGGTATCGCAGTCGCTCGAAGCGTTCTCACGGAGTTAGGTATCGAGGAGAACGAACCAGTAGACTCCTACGACGATGCAGTCGAACGTGCACTGTACGAACGCGCACTGCTCGAAGGGGACATCATGAACTCCTCACCCCAAAATCCGCTCCGTGACCTGCTCGGAATCCAGACCGGTGGCGGCTCTACGACCGACCTCGTCGAAGCATACCGTGCTGAATTCGATGTGACTGTGGACCAGTCGGGCCTGCTCGACGTGCTCGAACAGACGACGCCGTTCGACGTACTCGTTGGTATCGTCGGCACCAACCCCAACGACCCTACCGCACAGGACGGCACTCTGGACCAAGTCGAAGACGAGATTCCGCTCGGCCCACCGTATGGGGGCTGGCATCTTCGGGCTGGCGACAACGATGCCGGAAGTGGGACTGCGACGTACGAAGGTTCACAGCGGACGAATCCCGATGAACTGCCGTCGAGTGATGAGCCGGGGTACATTCGTCTGCTCCAAGACGACCTTCGGCTGCTGGGAATCGAATTAGCGCCGGCCCCCGGCGAGAGTGGGAGCGGCGAGATGGGCGACCCATCAAAAGGGGATGTGGACGATTCAGCAGCCCTGTTCACCGAATGGGCGCTCCGGGAGTTCCAGATTGCGCTGTCGTATCCGCAGGCAGCGGTCCACGTATTCAAGAACGAGGACGTGTACGGCGAGAATCTCGAAGCGATTCCGAACCCGACCAGAGTAACCTCGACTGAGTCGGATGGAAGTTTCAATATGGAACCCGCAAAGCGAGTGGTGACCGGGGTCCTCGACTCGCTTACGGGTGACCGACTCCGAAGGTGGCGGTTCCGTCGGGCGCGGTACCCGATAGTGGTCGAGGCACGCGATTCGGGGACGGGTGCAGGGACGGGAAGCTATCCCAATATTGCCACCGCGGACTACGACAACGACGGAACCGACGAGGCGCTGGACAACGTCTGGCGTGCCACGCAAGTCGAGTCGGTAACCCCACGAGTGTTCGTTCGGGACCTCTCGGAGCACGCCGACGTCACGCCGGACGAAGAAGTCTCTGCTGGGCTTCGTCTCCACACGCTCGGCGACCAAGGGGTCCGAAGCGGGAGCCCTACAGGGCCGCATATGAGCGGGTCAAACCACGGGCAGGTCCCCGTCGTACCATCGAATTTCCATTCGACAGCGGAGGAGATATCCGACCTCGGAAGCGACGAACTCGCGGCGTTCAAGGCCGTCGCCGCCGCGACGTACCAGGAGTCAACCGGCTACTTCGATGTCGTGAACTGCTACGACAACCAGGTACTCTCCCAACCACTTTGTCACTACGTGTTCGGTCTCGGCACCAACGCCGAGAAGGTTGGCGAGTGGCCGGGGTTCCTCTCGTACCTGCACGACCAAGACGAGGACCTGTACATGCGATACTACGGCTCGCGCGGAGTCTGGCCCTCGCGTGTCTACGGGAAACCGAAGGATGGGAGCAACGTTGCGGAGTACACGTGGCGGAACAGCGGCAACCACATCGGGGCCGCGTACTTGCTCCACCGGAAGACCCCGGGTAGTGACCAGATTGACGGAGACCTGGCAATCCGAGGACGGACGGGCAAAAACGACACGACCGTCTCCAAGAAAGACCGCCGTGCGTACGCCCAGTGGTTCCGAACGTGGCATTGGATGTACCGAGTGGTCGCGTCCATCAGAGGTGACGAGACCATGCGCCGGCGCATCTACGAGTTCGCAGTTCGTCGAGCCGCGGACCTCGACGACGTAGAAGGTCTCCCGGAGTCGGAGTTCGGCGTGGCGATGGCGTTGCGGTTGCACATCTATCGACCGGGAACCGGTCTCGATATGCTCCGAGCGGCCGCAGGCGAGTCGAACGAAACCGACCGTATCGAGGCGATGCTCGACGTGCCCCCGTATGCCACGGCGACCGGAAGCGTCGAGTTCACAGTGAACAACGACAGCGTCACCGTCCCCGCAGGGACGACCGTTCGAACTGCCCCGGATTCCGACGGCAATCAGTTCGACTTCGAAACGACCGCGCAGGCCGCACCAGCGGCTGGCTCAACAACGGTAACGGCGAACATCGAAGCAGTCAATCCCGGCGACGAGTACAACGTCGGCGCGGGGCAGATATCACAACTCCCAACGTCTCCCGCGGGCGTCCAGAGCGTCACGAATCCCAATGCGACGACCGGCGGTGCGGGGACTACGTTACGCGATGAAGCCGAACAGGCAGTCGAGTGGCCGGGTGGAGCAGTCCCCGGAATCGGCACGTCGGAACTGAGCGACCTCGGTTCCCAGCAGTCCCACGGCTTCGACGTCGACGGCGACGGAAGCACCGACGTAACACTCACGAGTCGGCTGTCGACGGCAACCGGCTTCCCCACCGGTTCCGACCTCGAAACAATCGCGGCGGCACTGCCGCAACGCGAGAACACGTTCAGCAGCGAACCAGCGGACCGGCCGTGGGAGTGGGTCGAAGACTAAGACGAAGGCTTTTCGATGGGGTGTGAAACCAGCAAAAAGCTATTTTTGTAAGCGCGGACACGAATCGATGATGGACTCGCGAGGACTCCCTGTAGTGCTAGCCGTACTCGTCCTGCTTTCCGGCTGTAGTGCTCTCACGCCCGACTCCGGGCCTCGGTACGACGTTTCTACAGAGATAGTTACAGTGAATGACTCCCAGTCGCGCGTTATCGCAATCACACCACTCGATGGCGAAATATTCCCGAAGGGTGATGAGATTATTGTCGACGGCGGATACGTGACCTTCACCGAGACATCGACGATGCACTACAACGGGACGGCATATCTCGTCTACGTCCCATCCCGGACGAAATTCGACCTCACACTGAAACTCGACGGAACAATCCATGGGCTCGACGATGCGAATTTCACCGTCAGCGAGGTTCGAATCACCGCACACGGCAAGACAGAAACCCACGAGTTGTAAATCGTAATCGGTGCTCCGGTCCTGAGACACTGCTGTAGTGCCACCCTATCCAAAGAGTTCGACTAGGCGGTACTCACATCCTATCGTTTTACCTTAAACTGACTACCATCCAACGTTTCTATACGATTCCAATTCGTACGGGAATTCATGGACCCCGCTTCCGCAACGGAGTACTGTGAGTCCGTTCTGGAATCAGTCGAAAATGCGGTTGTCGCCGACCGAGAGTTCGTCGAAACCGTACTCGTCGGCGTCGTCTCTGACGGACACATCCTCCTCGAAGACGTTCCAGGGACGGGAAAGACGCTCACAGCAAAGAGCTTCGCCACGGCACTCGGCCTCGAATTCAGTCGAGTACAGTTCACGCCCGACCTCCTCCCGTCGGACATCGTTGGAACCCACATCTACAACGAAGCAGCAGAACGCTTCGAGTTTATCCGTGGCCCAATCTTCGCGAACGTCGTCCTCGCCGACGAGATAAACCGTGCCCCGCCGAAGACGCAGGCCGCACTCCTCGAAGCAATGGCCGAAGGGCAAGTGACCGTCGACGGCGACACCCACCCGCTCCCGGACCCGTTTTTCGTCATCGCAACCCAAAATCCCGTCGAGAGCGAGGGTGTCTTCCCGCTCCCAGAGGCACAAATCGACCGCTTTACCATCAAAACGACAATCGGCTATCCCGAGACCGAAGCCGAAAACCGACTTCTCCGCCGCCGGACAAACAGAGACACGTCGGAACCGACTGTGACAACTGTCCTCTCACCTGAGGAAGTTCGTGACCTACAATCCGTCCCGGAGTCCGTCCGCGTTCACGACGACCTCCTCTCATATATAACCAGTATCGCACAGGCGACGCGAAACGACCCGCAAGTCAGAGTAGGCGTCTCACCGCGCGGGACACAACGACTCCTCGAAACTGCCCGCAGTCGCGCCGTATTCGAAGGCCGAGAGTTCGTCAAGCCCGCCGACGTGAAAGCAGTCGCCCGCCCGGTACTCGCTCACCGACTGGTTCTCACTCCCGACGCCTCGATTGAAGAGACCAGTAAGTCTGACGTGATTTCGGACATTCTCGACACGCTCAGCGTCCCGAAGGTCTCACTCGGGAACGCCTGACGTACACGTAGGGGAGAAGGTGAAAGAGAAGATGACTCAACTCATCTCTGAAGTGCGAGCAGCAATGCAACGACACCGACGAGAAGCGCAACAAGCGCAAGGACCGGCTGTCGGCCCGTCATGGTGAGAAACACCGCATAGCCAACGCTCGAACCGGCCGCGAACACGACACTACTGCTGACTGCGTGCACCATCTCGATTCGAAGGGTCGACACCCCGCTTCCGACCTCGTCGGCGATACTGAATCCGTTTTGCCCGACATCCCACGCGATGAGCACGAAGAATGCAGCAGTGAGAAGGAACAGTGGAGCCATCCCGAGCATCCCCGCGAGAATAATCGCAACTACGAGTAGAACGGTTCCAAGCGTGTATATTTCGGTGGACCCGCGGACGAGACCAACTAGGAGGAAGAAGACGCCAAGCGCGCTTGCCGCGAGCGTGTAGGTGGACACAGCAGTGATGACGAGTGTCGCGATAGCCGCTAGCAGCGCAATGCCACTACTCAGGAGTGGTGGCATCTCATCTGACAATCGCCGAGCGTTACGATTCACGATGCATCACCTCCGCAAACGGCTCAGACGGATTCCAATCGACGACGGGAATATCAACTCCACGAAGGTCACTGAGTCGGAGTCGCCGAGTGAGTGATGCGTATGCAGTGCCACAGTCGAGCGTAGAAGTCGCCGATGCCGGTGCCGTCGGGTCCGGACTGATTACCGAGACCGCATAGCCGTAGGCGTCGAGTCGTCGTACGACGGCCGTCGCCTCGTCGTCGCAGAGTGGCGAGATGAAGATAATCTGTGTGTCCGGTCGAACGCGCTGATATAGCTCGCGGACTGCTTCGGTTGCGTCGAATTCGCCTTCTGGAGCGTTCCATGCGAATGCATCATCGCCGGACAGTGTCTCTCGAATTCGGCGGCGATGTACGTCGCCAGCGCTCGGCAGCAACCAACACGACCGCGGTGAGAGCGCCGCGATACCGACTGGGATACTGTCCGACAGTAGTTGAGACGCAAGCGCGTGTCCGGCGGTCACACTTCGTTGGACGATTGGTTCGTCACACTCACCCGCCGGTTCGAGGTAGGCTTCAGCCCGGGCGTCAATTACGAGTAAGACGTTCTCCAGGTGAGGCTCCTGAAAGTCGATTGTTGTGAACTCACCCGTCTTCGCCTTGCGCTTCCAGTCGATTCGAGACAGCGGGTCGCCAGGCCGGTACTCCCGAACCGAGTGGAACTCGACACCGGAGCCTTTGATTGCCGACCGCGACTGACCCGGATGAACCGTCGTCTGCTGTCGAAGTCCCACCTCGGGCATGGAACACTCCGACGGATGGCAAGTGATTGTTGTGGGCGAACTCCGATGGAGCGTTTCCCGCTTACGGACGCCGGACACGTCGCGCGTGATGAGTAGCGCAGGGTCGAACGCGTGGACACCATGGACGGCTTCGACGGTGTACGTAAACGTCGCCTCCTTTCCCGGTCGAAGCGCAGTGGTGAATCGTGGTGAGCCTTCCGTGACAGAGAGTCCAGCGGGCACACCATCGATAAGCCGGAGGTCTGCAATCGTGGCGTCGCCCGTGTTCTGAATCGAGACGGTTACCTCGACAGGTTTCTCTGGGTTGGGTTCGGCGTCGCTGACAGTTCTCGTGATAGAGACCGTTTCCGTCGGTGAAGGGACGATACGAGTGTACCCGGAGACGGTGATACCGAAGAGCGCAAGGAGCAGAAGCGCCGGGTGCAATGTGACGATACCGAGCCCACCGGCCGCAAGTGCTGCTGCGGTCACACCACGTGTTCGGTCCGTTGTGGATTCTCGGGAGTCCTCCGTCGTATCGGATGGCCAGTACCGCCGCGTCGTTACGGTCGGAGGGTCATTGAGCGACGTTCGCGCTGCGTCGGACAGCGCCGGTGTCACGTCGCCCTCGTCGAATCTGGTCGCGAGTTCGGCAACGGCGTGTCGCGCCCGCCGAGTAAACGGCGGTTCGGTACTTCGGAGTGAGCGCAGTCGCTGCCGGAGTGAGAGCGACGGAACGACATCGTCGGCGAAGAACGCCGCTGCGTGTGGGTTCTCAGTCCAACGTCCCTCATCCAACCGTGTCTCGATGTCCGTCCGCGTCCACCGTTCCGTTCGCGAGAGGACTGTAATCGCCATCTGTCGTAGTTCGGCACGGAGTGCGAGACGCGCTTCCGGGTCTTCCGCACGTCGGTCGGTCCACTCAATTGCTTCCAACCGTCGCGCAAACGCCGTTCCGGGGTGTTCGTATCGAGGACGGTTTTCTGGCGAAGGAAGTTCACTTGATTCCGTCTGTTGTCCGTCCTCGGATACCGACATCGAGCGAATCTCACCGAAGAGGTAGACTGCCGCGAGAACGACTGCGAGAACGCCGGTAAGAGCGATAGGGGCCGTTCGAACGACGCCAGAGAGGGTGACAGCACCACCGAGTGTCGGCGAGACGATGAGAAGAATGCCAACGAAGCTCGACAACAGGCCGAAGACGAGAATCGAACGATGAGTCCGGCTCATGGGTCCGGTGAGAGAGGAGAAGTGTCAGACTGAGATGAGACAGCAGACATATCCGACTCAGCCGAGTCGGTAGAAGAACCGGACCCAGTCGAATATCCGTCAGCCTGCCGAATCGACGCAAATGCATCACGAGCACGCTGTTCGCGCTCATTAGTTGGGGACGTCCCACCGTATCGCACTGCACAGAACACCTCAGTAATCGAGTGTACGTCGGACGCAGGGAAGCCAGCCTGTATTGCAGTCTGTGCCAGTTTCGTCGGCGTCTCGTGCGGTTTGTCCGCTGAACCGAGTGACGAGACCATCGCCTGCCACGCGCGATAGACATCGTTTGTGGGCGGTACATCTCGGGCGTCTGCGACTGGCGTGTATGGCTCCGGTTCGTCGACGGGCGTCACCAACTCGTCGTCGGCAACGACATCAGTGTGGGAATCATCGCTCGTAAGTCGCCACAAAACGAGTATCGCGCCGACAACGAGAAGGGCGACACCGACACCAAGTCGAGAGAGGGCACTGCCAGGTTGAGCACTGCTGTCGAGGCCATTTGTCACATCCGTCTCGGGAAACACGAGATTAATGATTGGTTGTCCACCAGGGCTGTCTGTTTGTTTGGCTTTTCCTTCTTGCTCGTGGAACGTTACCGGGGTGTCCGCGGACCCCGCTTGATTCGGGTTGGCTGGGTGTGCAGATTCGAGTGTACCTGCAGCGACGCCGAGGACCGCGAGAGCGAACACGGTAATGAGGAGGGCAACGACGTGGGACCGATTCATAGGTGAATAGGTTCTATCAATAAGTCAATTCGGATAGGTATAAGAATACTACTCATACGGCTCGATTACAGCCTCGTCGGAGCGTTCTGCTGGTATTGAATCGGTTATAGAGCGGTATTCGAGTTCGAAAAGTACTCTCCCAGCAGACAACGATACGGCTGTAACTGCCATTGGTCCAACTAGATTTCCAATGGCGGCGTTGTTTGTTGCTTTCGACTGTTATGTACCGTAGTTCGCTCTCGTTCTCTCACTTAGTCGTGCCGAGCACGCGCCGAAGCACGCCTAACACGGCCAGTCCGAAAGCGGCCCAGAACAAGACTGAGACGGAACTACCGAAGTTACCGGAGCCACCGGAGCAAACTCCTCGGCGCGGCGCTGGATACGTCTCCAACGAGTCGGAACACGATGGTGAACGGTCTGCCGAATTCGTCGCCCTGTTGATTTTGTCGCCTCCCATCCTTTCTCTCGTACCGGAGTTGAGATGATAGCTCTCGGCACGATTGGACTCGAAGCGGGTCTACAGAAGGCCCCGCTAACTGTGACTCTCGGAGAACAACACCGAACATAATGATAACTTTTTAATAATTGTTGCCACATGGTAGGTCAAGAATAGTATCATGGAGATAGAGAGCACGACACATTCTAGACAATCTCCGCTTATCTCGGTCGAAGGGCTCAGAAAAGAGTATTCGTCCGGCGACCAGACAGTGACTGCAGTCGACGACGTCTCGTTTAACATCGAACGAGGTTCGATTGTTGGTATCCTCGGTCCGAACGGCGCGGGAAAGACGACGACGATAAAGTCGCTCCTTGGGCTTGTCGAACCGAACGCCGGACAGGTGCTGATCAACGGGGTGGATGTCTACGAAAACCGACGGCAGGTCTACAACTACGTCAGTGCGATGCTGGAGGGGTCCAGAAACGCATATTGGCGACTGACGGTCGAAGAGAATATGTCGTTTTTTATGAGTCACCGCGGTATCAATCCGCGAACGAACGCCGAAAAACGGCGTCGAATCCTCGAAGATCTCGACCTCGACGAGAAAGCGAACGTGCCCGTTCGAGAGCTATCGCGCGGGATGAAGCAGAAGGCCGCACTCGCATGTGTTCTCGCACAAGAAACTCCGATTCTATTTCTGGACGAGCCGACGCTCGGGCTCGATGTCGAAGCGACTCGGGCGCTCCGAAGCCACCTCTCTACGCTCGCCGAGGAAGATGGACGGACCATTATCATCAGTAGCCACGAGATGGACACGGTACAGGAGCTCTGCGACCGTGTGATCGTGATGACGAACGGGAGCATCGCTGCAGACAAAGAGACGCAGTCGTTCACGGACCTGTTTCAGGCACAAACCTACCAAATCGAGATCGAAGCGGCCGTCGCACAGAAGGATAGAACGGCCATCCAACGGCGGTTTGACACCGCTGAATTCACTGAACAGGGTTCAAAGATAGTACTAACAGTCAGACTGGAGCACGGGAGAGAGTTGTTCGAGTTGATGGATACGCTACGAGAACGAGGGGTAATTCCGGCGAAAGTCGATCACGTAGAATCGGACCTCGAAGAAGCGTACCTGCAAGTGACACAGAGTCGAAACGACAGAGCGGCGATGGAGGGCACGACCAATGGGTGACGTTCGAACGGCCGTGCTATTCGCGCGCGCATCACTCGTGAAATCGCTCACCGTGATGAAACGCTACCACGTGAACACCCTCGGGAGAATCCTCACCATCTACATGTTTTTCGCCGTGATGGTGTTCGGCGGACGAGCGGTCGCTCCCAACCTCATCAACGATTCGCTCACCGGAATCGTAGTCGGGTTCTTCATCTGGACGATTGCAGTTGGCTCGTACTCCTCCGTCGCGTCCGACTTGAGTCGGGAAGCACAGTGGGGAACGCTGGAGTTGCTCAGTATGTCGCCCGTCGGACTGGGTTCGGTCATGGTGATTAAATCGCTCGTCAACATGTTCATTAGCTTCGTGTTCGGGTTCGTGGTGCTCGTCCTCATGCTTCTGACCAGCGGCGCGCAGATTTCCGTCGACCTCGTGAGCGTCGTTCCGCTCGCGGTTCTCAGCGTGCTCCCGGTGCTCGGTATCGGCTTTTTCATGGGTGGACTCGCGCTCCTGTACAAACGAGTCAGTAGCATCTTCAACATCATGCAGTTCGCCCTGTTAGCGCTTATTGCCCTCTCTCCGGAGGTCAATCCGTTGGTGAAATATCTCCCGCTCACCCTCGGGAGCAATCTCATCACCCAAGTCATGGAACACGGGACGTCAATTACGGCGCTTCCAGTCTCGTCGCTGGTGACCCTCTGTGTCGTCGCGGGGGCGTACCTTACCGTCGGCTACCTTGCGTTCTCGTATTTCCAGACGAAAGCTCGACAGCGAGGGGTGTTGGGTCACTACTGAGCCCCCGTGTATACGCTATTTTATTCTTCGACCCACAGTTCTGAAAGGGAACTACCGAGTAGTACGCATAAATCCAGTCACACATGCCCGTCTACAACCGATCCTCCGCAACGGATATTCGAGTGGTTAACCAGTGGAACGAGGGTGTGAGTTGGCTAGCACATCCACACGAAGAAGGGGAGCGAGCGAGCCACGCAATCAAAGCTGACGACGGCGTATGGATTATCGACCCGGTGGACGGACCGGGAGTTGACGAATTGCTAGAGAGCCTCGGCGCGGTCGCCGGTGTCGCAGTGCTATGCAGTTACCATGCGAGAGATGCGGGAACGATAGCAGATCGTCACGGTGTGGCCGTTCACGTCCCACAGTGGATGGACCGTGTCGACGAGCGGGTCGATGCGCCCATCAAGCGCTACGAGGCGACGTTCGGTGAGTCCGGATTCCGAGTCCATCGAGTCGAACCGCTTTCGATGTGGCAAGAGGCGATTGCATACCGTGAGGCGGATGGCACGCTTATTATTCCGGACTTACTCGGCTCAGGACCGGGCTATACTGTCGGCGACGAGCGGCTTGGCGTGGTGCTTTCGCACCGACTGTTCCCACCATGGGATATACTTGGTGGGCTGGAACCGCAGCGCATCTTACTCGGCCATGGGGAGGGCGTGTTCGAAGATGCGTCGGAGGCACTCAACGATGCACTTACAGGTGCACGAAGGCGCTTTCCGAAAGCACTCATCACCCAATTTAGTACAAATGTGCGATTGCTTATTGGTGCAATGAGAGACTAAGTAGAACAATGAGAAGTGGGAGTTGGACAGGTCATGGAGCGAAATCGAGCGTAATAGTATTACGAGAGACGTGTTAATCGAAGTGTATGCCCACTAATACGTCCACCGTTCAGTCCGTTGCTGGCACCGGGCTCACGTATCTCGTGGCAGCGCTCGCGTTCATCAAGCGAGTCGGGGTGCTGACGATAGCTTGGTTGTACAACCTCCTGAAGCGTGTCTGGCGATTCACCCGTACAGCGACCACGTTCAGTCTGCGTCGAACGAGGGAACTACTCAACGGTCCCGTCAGAGACATCGTTACCGGTCCACTCCGTCGAGCGCTCTTCGGCCGCCGGGTGGATATCTCGTTGGGTGCCGTGCTGTTGGCTCCGATTATTGCCCTCGTGACAGCTTGGTGGGTCGGCTCGACGTTCGGCTACTACGCGCTCGAAGAGTGGGCTCTCGGGACGTGGAACGGGACGAACCCGACGGCACTCGTCTTCCTCGGCTTCGGGTTCCTTCTCGCTGTTGGCACGGTCAGTGCCGCGGTCAACAACGGACTCATTCCGACGGCAGTATTGGTCAGTGCGCCGATTTTCGGGGCGGCAGTCACTCGATATGGGACCGAAGTCACGTATCACTGGGGGACGACGATTGTCTCGCTACCGAACGCCCTGGGTGTTGCGACTCTCATCGCGCTGGGCGTGGGAACACCGATTGCGATTTGCGGGTGGCTGCTCGGCGTTGCGGTCCGGTCTCTGATACGATTCGTCGGGTTGCACCCCGAAGGAATTCCGCAGATGAGGAGTAATTAACAGAGCCAAAGCAACCCACTGACGAGTCGCTTCAGCGATAATTTACGACGCCGCTGAGTTACGCCGCTTGTCCAACCCGCTTCAGAATTTGGGGGGCGACAGTGAGTTCGAGAACCGCGATTCCCAGCATGAGCCACCGAGTGATGCCATCGACAAACGTGAAGGCTATAAAGACGAGAATCGCAGTACTGCTCAGACCGATTCCGTAGTGGACGAACGGGTTCGAAAGTGGAGAGCTCATACACAGACAGGGTGGTGGGAACGGTATATTTGTTATCATATTCTTCGGTAGATAGGTACTGCAGGGGACGTATGCAAGTCGGCATGGTGGACGAGTATAGACCACGTAGAGACGAGTTCTCGGGTTCTCACCGGGATAACTACCTTTGCAATTACCAGGGCGTGACTACAGAAACCAAAAGGAGACCCTGAAAGAAACTTCAGTTTGCGTTTTCGGTGGCTCATCTGCCCTCTGTCTCATCATTTTCAACGGTTTCCCGTCCAGTGGGGTGCGCCTACATGGACCCAGACTGGACTGTTTGCCGTGCTGGTGGTATGTTTCTGCTCGCGACCGCGTACGTTGCGTTCTGAGTATACTGGTAGTTCGCTCATCCGACAGCAAACGAGAGGAAAGACGCGGTGGTCGAGAGCTTCGGACAGAAAGACAACCGACCTATATGTATTTTATTATAATATAAAGGTGATAATTTTTTCGGAAAATATAAATATTTGCTCTGAATTTAAGTATGCAATAAGAATTATGTATCACGAGTCACATTCGGGAAGTGTATGTCGAAAGACAGAGATGGGAG
>NZ_JBZRPK010000216.1:0-2029 GCF_058382125.1 Haloferax sp. s1 | reverse complement strand
GATTGGAACCGACTGGGAGGGGTCCGCGATGGCGGCGGACCTCCCGTGGAAGGCGCTCGCACCGCACCTCCCGGACCGGCTTTCAGCGGGGCATTTCCTCAGCGTCTGTGCGACCATCGTCGGCGGCCACGACGAGCGCACCGACGAGGACTTCCTCGTCGTCGAACCCCAACCGGGAGGATGGGGCGCAAGTCCCGGACGAGACGGGGCCGACGTACTCGTGTGCTCCGGAGACGGTGACACACTGGAGATGCCGGTCGAAGTGATGGAGACTCGATTCCCGATTCTCTTCGACGAATTCCGCCTCGACACGCCACAGGAAGCGGGACACGGTCAGTTCCGAGGAGGAACCGGTCTCGTACAGGGCTACCGCATCTACAACGACTCCGGTGGGTTCATCACGGCTGGGTTCGGCCGGTCGAAGTTCCCGCCGTGGGGTGTCAACGGCGGTAAGAAAGGTGACGGGAACTATATCGAAATCGAGCGGAGCGACGGAACCCTCGAACGTCACAGCAATCTCACAAACTATCCGCTACACGATGGCGATATCGCTCGACTCGTCACTAGTGCAGGCGGCGGATGGGGCGACCCAATGGCTCGTGACCCAGAGCGGGTGCGCGAAGATTACCTCGACGACTACATCACTCGGGAGACGGCGCGGTCGGTCTACGGGGTTGCATTGAGCGAAGATGGAACGGTCGACGAGCGTGAAACGAGTGAACTGAGGGTGGACGAGCGCGGGACGAACGAACTGAGAGCGAATGAACAGAACGAGAACAAACTGAGCACGAGCAAACAGCGGGAAACCAACCAATGAGCGATATCGAACTCACCGACTTAGAAGACGTCTGGCAAGACAGCACCGAGTCGCCACTCACCCTCTTCGAGACCGACGACCCGGAATCACAGACTGGGTCCTACGTTATTCAGCCCGGAGAGCGAGTCCCAGCAGCAGGCTGGACATCGCACGAAGGAGACGAGATATCCGTCATCCTCGACGGGGCGGTCGAACTGGTGACGCCTGATGGGCAGTACACCGTCTCGGAAGGGTCGCTTTCGGTGATTCCGTCCGGGGTCGAACACTACAGCGTCAACGAAACCGACGAACCGGTGCGGTTGGTGTACACTGTTCTCGGTGGCCTCTAACCGAACGAGTTACTGCCCGTTCGAGAGGACTTTGTGCCACGCTTTGTGGGTCTTCGTCACGGGAACAGTGTCGTACGATTCGACCACGTCGTAGGCCTGTAACTTGTTTCTGAGGTAGCTCTTGATATCGGAAAGCGATGCGTGCCAAACACGGAGCAACAGGTCGTATTCGCCCATATACTCGTCAATTTCGTAGATGAGTTCCTCGCCCGCAACCTCCGCGATGAACTCGTCGAAGTCGTCCTGGCTGAGGTCCGAGTTGAGCGTGACAAATGCATCGGCGTACGCGAGGTTAGCCTCCTGAAGGACGAGTACCCCGAGCACGTCGACGAGGCCCTCGTTCTGTAACTTTTTCCGACGACGACGGGCTGCGGTTCGCGAGAGACCGACGCGGTCGCCCAACTCAGTGTCAGAGATTCGACCGTCACGGTTCAGTTCTTTGTAAATTCGGTAGTCGGTCTCGTCGAGATACTCTCGTAGAATCCGCTTTACCTTCTCGTTTTCTAACCATTCAGTCGACGGTTGGGCCTGATTTTCAGCCATTACGAGTTCCTTCGCCACCCTTCCATCTTATTTTGACGGTCGAATTGTAACAATTGGTGCCGATTGGTTCAACCATACGCAGAAAAAATCAGACAGGCAGACCGTACTTCCCCGTTCTGAGTAGAGCAGACAGAAACCGCCTGCGTTCCTGACTCATATATTCCCGTTACAGCTTACTAGGAAATATCGTTCTGTGCCCTGACTCATTATATTCCGCTTATTTCTGGGTCCGAGGCTGTGACAAATTCCTTGATAATCGTTGCTTCGGCGCGGTGAAGCACCCCACTTGCAGCCGATTTATCGCGTTAGTTCTCCACGAGGTTAGCGAGGTTCCCGAGAG
>NZ_JBZRPK010000217.1:0-2030 GCF_058382125.1 Haloferax sp. s1 | reverse complement strand
CTATTCGGCTCCCCACTGCCCACCTGAAGGCTTATTACAGACGTGATAACTGTCTGAACTATGGGGCCCTCCAAAGCAACTACCTCCCGCCGCGACGTGCTCCGTCTCGGTGGCGGGACGCTCGCACTCCTCGCCGGGTGTCTCGACCAACGGAAGCAGGCGAACGGGAAAGACCCGACCACCTCGTCCAACACGTCCGATACGTCCGATACGTCCGACTCGTCTCCGACGAGCACGACGACGAGCGAACCAGTCGACGTGAGCGTCTCGAACGTCACTGTCGTTCCCGGGATAGTCGCGCCCAACACGCCGGACTCCGTCGCCGTGTTCGGCGACCGCGACGAGCAGTTTCTCATTCTGAACGTCGCGCCGTCCGGGCATCCCAGCCCCGCGTCCGGCGAGTTCACGCTCTCGACCGACGACGAGACTACCGCTCCGAAGGATATCCGAGATATAGCTTCGCACGGGAATCCGTTCGACCGCACTAATCCATACGAAGGCGCAGGTACTGGCTACCTGCTCTACTCGCTTTCGAACCCGCTGGAGACCGACTCAGTGAGCCTCCGGTGGCCCGGCGGCGAATACGAGTTCGAAAACGACGTTGTCTCGGCCCTTACACGCCCGCCGACCGACTTCCGAGTCGGCGAACTCGATGTGCCAGAAAGCGTCGAAAGCGGCACGGAGTTGACTCTCTCCGTAACCATCGAAAACACCGGGTCGGTCGAGGGGACGTTCGTGGGTGCGCTCAACCGGTCGGGGCCGTACGTCGCACACACGCCGGTCAAAGCAATTTCAATCGACCTCGCGCCCGGAGAGTCGGAGACGTGGACCCACACGTACACGCCCACCCTCGACGACCCGGAGCACGCGGGCGGGATGCAGTACTACTTCAGATGGCGCGACGGTTCGAAGTCGGTCGAGCTATCGGTCGAACCACCGTCGTAAACCCCCGCGAAAAATAGCCGAGGTCGCTCAGTTTTCGACCGCCGAGGCGGCGCGGACGATAGTCTCTTCGCCGAACTTCGGACCGATGAGTTGGAGACCGACCGGCAGGCCCTCGGTCTCGCCCGCCGGGACGGAAATCGCGGGGAGGTTTGCAAGGTTCACCGGAACGGTGTTGGCGTCGGCGAGATACATCTGCAGCGGGTCGTCGAGGCTCTCGCCGAGTTTGAACGGCGGCACGGGCATCGTCGGCGATGCGAGCACGTCGACGTCCTCGAAGGCGGCGTCGAAGTCCTGTTTAACCCACGCGCGGGCGTCCTGCGCCTTCGCGTAGTACTTGTCGTGGTAGCCAGCGGAGAGGGCGTAGGTGCCGAGGAGGACGCGCCGTTTGACCTCGGAGCCGAAGCCTTCCTCGCGGGCGCGGGCGAACGCCTCGTTCCAGTTGCCCTCGTAGCCGCCGGATTTGCCGTAGCGGACGCCGTCGAAGCGTGCGAGGTTCGAAGACGCTTCGGACATGGCGATGACGTAGTAGGCGGCGACGGCCTTCTCGACGGAGGGCATGCTGACCTCGTAGTACTCGGCTCCCTGTGCTTCGAGTTCGTCGAGTGCGGCCCAGAAGGCTTCCTCGACGCCCTCGTCGGCACCTTCGACCAGTTCGGTCGGGACGCCGATAGTCAGCCCTTCGACGTCGCCGTCGGCGGCAGAAGCGTAGTCGGAGTCCGCGCCGTCGTCGTGAGTCGTGCCGTCTCGGTCGTCGGGACCGGCGATAACGTCGAGCAGTGCGGCGGCGTCCTCGACAGTCGGTGCAATCGGGCCAATCTGTTCGAGAGAGTTCGCGTAGGCGACGAGACCGTAGCGCGAGACGAGACCGTAGGTCGGCTTGATGCCGACGACGCCACAGAACGCGGCGGGACAGCGGATGGAGCCACCCGTGTCGGTCCCGAGTGCGAGGTCGGCCTCACCGGCGGCGACGGCGGCCGCGGAGCCACCGGACGACCCACCGGGGACGCGCGCTTCGTCGACGGGGTTTTTCGTCGGGCCGAACGCCGAGGTTTCGGTCGTCGTCCCCATCCCGAACTCGTCCATGT
>NZ_JBZRPK010000218.1:0-2037 GCF_058382125.1 Haloferax sp. s1 | reverse complement strand
CGGTGAGGTCGAGACACGCGTGGAGGAGTTCGTTCGAGCGGAGACGATACCGGTTGGTGCTGGGACCAATCGTCGCCGGCGGGGAGGACCGAAGGTGATGTTGATAAAAGAGGATGCCGCCGGGTTTCAGCGCCGCTTTGATATCACCCAGCCGGTCCAGCGTTCGGAAGTAGCTGATCGTGATGAGGTCGTACGTCGCGTCGGGAAAGTCGTAGGCCGTCGTATCGGCACGAACCGTCTCGATACGGTCGTCGAAGCCGTCGGATTCGGCGCGTTCGCGGATGATTCCTAACCCCTCTTCAGATTGATCGAGGGCGTCAACTTCGTATCCCTGTTCGGCTAGAAAGAGCGCATTCCGTCCGCTTCCGGCCGCAACGTCGAGTGCACGACCCTCGGGAATGGTGTCGAGGTACGCCCGTAACACCGGCGATGGTTCTGGGTCGGTCGGGTACGTTCCGGTTCTGTATCGTTCGTCCCACGTGACCATAGCGACGATACGGGGACCACTGTGTTCAACGTAGGTTGTCGTTCCCGGTGCGTGACGACCCGCACAGGAGCAACGGACCTCTCTCAGTTGGCGGTGGTTACGCCGCCTCTGCCGCAACCCCGTCGAGGAATCGCCTCAGAGCATCCTCGAAGAACACCGGATTGTCGAGATTGGATGCGTGACCTGCACCGGGAACCTCCCGGGAGATTGCATTCGGAATCTCGCTTTTCAGTTTCGCTGCGTGCTGCTTGACGAACGGCAGTTCGTGCTCGCCGTACAAGACCAGCGTCGGTACGGAGATTGCCGCGAGGTCGACCTCGGTTTTGTGGAACGCTGCGACGGCACGGATTACCTTCACAAATTCGTTCGTGTTCATCTTTGGACCGTCCTCGCGGAGTTGTTCGACCTTCTCGTAGTCGCCGCCCGCCTTCGTCCTCGACAGTCGCTCTTGTACCCACACCATGGCCGTCTCGACGCGCCCGTAGCCGATGAGGCGGACGAACGGAATCGTCGCCCGAAGCATCACCGACCGCTGGAACCATTCGCGCCGACTGAATATCTCCGGGGTGAACGTCTCTGCGAGCACTATCCCGGCTACCTCGTCCGGACGAGTCGCTGCGTACACTTGCGCGATGCATCCGCCCAACGAGAGTCCACAGATAACCGGAGCTTCGAGGTCTAATGCTGCAATCAGTGCGGCGAGGTCGTCGGCAAACAGTTCGACGGAGTACGACGCTGGTTCTGACCCACCGGTGCGACCATGTCCCCGAATATCGTAGGTGATGGTCGTATAGCCGTCACTGAGTGCATTCACTTGGTGTTCCCACTGGCTGTGGGCGAGGATTGCGGCGTGGACGAAGACGACCGGCGGTCCGACACCACGCTGCTCGTAGTACGTGTCGATGTCGTTCGTCCGAACGAATGCCATGTTCGCTATTGGTTTTCTGAACGGATGAACTCGCCTGATGCCTGTCTCTCGTTTGAGTCCTCGGATGTCAGTACTGCCATTTATCCGTGTCCGCCAGAGAATGTACGTATGACGATTGAAACTGGCGACACGGTCTCACTCGAATACGTTGGCCGACTCACTGACGGAACGACTTTCGACACATCGCGACAGGATGTCGCCGAAGAAGAGGGGCTTGCGGAGGCACAGCCGGACCGCGACTACGAACCGCTCGCCGTCGAAGTCGGCGCGGGGACGGTCATCGAAGGTCTCGACGAGGGTCTCGTCGGCATGGAAGTCGGCGACGAAGAGAGCATCGAGATTCCGCCGGAGAAGGCATACGGCGAGCCGCGAGACGACCTCGTTCAGGAACACGACCCTGAACAGCTCCGCGAGGTTCTCGGTGGCGAACCGGAAGAAGGCATGTACGTCCAGACGCAACAGGGCGGTCTCGGCGAAATCGTTCACGCCGACGACGATGTGGTCCGAATCGACTTCAACCACGAACTCGCCGGCGAGACGCTGGTGTTCGACATCGAAATTCTCGACGCGAACTAAGTCTCTGTATTCGATTTAGTCTTTTTTGACGCTGAACAGGATAAGC
>NZ_JBZRPK010000667.1:0-13264 GCF_058382125.1 Haloferax sp. s1 | reverse complement strand
CCTCGCCGCAGATGACGACGTCGGCGTCGAGTTCGGCGGCCGCCCGCGCGAGTGCGAGGCTTGTCGGCCACGTGTCGCTGCCACCGAATGCGCGGTCGGTGAGCAGCACTCCGCCGTCGGCACCGACGCCGACCGCCGTCTGGAGCACAGCCTTCGCCGGGGGCGGTCCCATCGTAATCGCCGTCACCGTCCCGCCGACCGCTTCGCGGAGCGCCAGCGCCGACTCGACGGCGTTGTGGTCGGGCCTGTTCAGGACCGCGGGCGCGCCGGACCGATTCAACGTCCCCGTATCGGGGTCAATCGTGACGTCGTCGGCGTCGGGTACCTGCTTGACGCAGACGACGATGTTCCATCCGTCATTCATATCTTGACGGCGCCGTCGTATGCGGCGCTCGGCTAAGATACGCACCTCGGGCCTACATACCGGCCTCATCATTCTCGAAAAACAAGAACGGAATACGCGCTATTACTCCCGTCTCGCCGTACACCCGTCCAGGAGGGTCACAATGTACAATCACATCCTCGTTCCGGTCGACGCCAGTCCAGAAGCGGAGAATGCGGTGGGCCACGCGGTTCACCTCGCTGACGAGATCGGTGCGGATATTCACGCACTGTACGTTGCGGGGGACCGGTCTACTGACGATTCAGCCGGTCGAACGGGTTCCAAACGCGGTGACCGAGCGCTCGACGGTGCCACGGAACGCGCCGACGAGCACGGCGTCCCAATCCAGACGGCAGTCGCCGAGGGAGACCCCGCCGAGACCATCGTCGACTACGCCGGGGAGATTAATGCCGACCTCATCGTCATGGGCACGCACGGTCGCGACGGGGTCAACCGACTTTTCAACGGAAGCGTCGCAGAGCGCGTCGGTCGCCGCGTCTCGATTCCGGTGATGTCGATTCGGCTGGACGACGCCGGACAGTCGGTGAACTCACCGCTGGAAGCACAGCGCATCGCACGGGAGAAACTCGAACGCGCGGGGCACGACGACGCCGTCATCGAGTCGCCGTCACAACAGCGCACGTCGTGGGTCGTCCGCGCCAGCGACGACTGCGGCGAGTACAACGTCCACATCAACAGCGTGTCGGGGCGGGCGAAAGTCGTTCACGTCGGGTGACCCACCCAACGCGGTGATATTTGGGAGACGGAACGGTTCGAGAGGAACGACCCTATTCGAGGTCGAGGAGCGTTGCCGCTTCGTCGAGGAACTCGCTGTAGACGGACATCGCGTCCTCGATGGGTTCGGGTTCGGTCATGTCCACGCCAGCAGTTTTCAGCACGTCGAGTGGGTATTCACTGCCGCCGAGTGCGAGCGCTTCGCGGTAGTCCGCGGCGGCGTCCTCGCCTTCTTCGCGGATGTGTTCGACGATAGCTGCGGCCGCCGAGATACCGGTCGCATACTGGTAGACGTAGTAGTTGTAGTAGAAGTGCGGAATCCGCATCCACTCGCGGGCAATGTGGTCGTCGGTTTCTGCGGGTTCGTAGTACGTCGCTTTCAGGTCGCCGTAGAGTTGGTCGAAATGGTCCGGGGTGAGCGCGCCGTCGTCTTCGACGATTTCGTGAATCTGGAGTTCGAAGTCGGCGAACATCGTCTGGCGGAACAGCGTCGACCGGAAGCGTTCGAGATACTCGTCGAGGACGTGCATCCGGAGTTCGTCGTCGTCGACGTTTTCGAGCAGGTACTCGGTGAGGAGCGTCTCGTTGACCGTCGAGGCGACTTCGGCGGTGAAGATGTCGTAACTCGCGTCGTGCCACGGTTGTGCCTCGTTTGCGAGTTCGGAGTGCATCGAGTGGCCAAGTTCGTGTGCGAGGGTGAACATCGACGCCGCGTCGTCCTGATAGTTCATCATGATGAACGGCTGGGTGTCGTAGGTCCCGGCGGAGTACGCCCCGGCGCGCTTGCCGCGGTTTTCGTACACGTCGACCCAGCGGTCTTCGAGTCCTTGGGCCATCCGTTCTTGGTAGGCTTCGCCGAGCGGTTCGACGGCCTCGATGATGTACTCTTTCGCCTGCTCGTACGGAATCTCGGGGCCGTGGTCGCCAGTCAAGGAGACGTAGAGGTCCCACATCTGCAGCGTCTCGGCACCGATGGCTTTCCGCTTCAACTCGGCGTGGCGGTGGAGATGGTCGAGGTTGTCACGGACGGTTTCGAGGAGGTTGTCGTACACCTCGACCGGCACGTTTGGACCGTTAAGTGCGGCCTCACGAGCGGTTTCGTAGTTGCGGATGTGAGCGGTCTTTACATCCTTCTTGACGCTTTTTTTCAGCGAGGTGCCGACGGCGTTTCGCACGTCGGCCCAGCGGTCGTAGAACTCCTCGTGGACGGCCCGGCGGAAGTTTCGGTCGGAATGCTTTTGCAACTTCGTGAAGTTACCCTGCGTAATCTCGACCGAGGTGCCGTCGGGTTTCTCGACCGTCGGGAACTCCATGTCGGCGTTCGCGAGCATGGAGTAGATGTCGCTTGACGCGCCGGTCACGTCGGAGAGGTCGGCGAGAACCTCCTCGACTTCTGCCGAGCGGGTGTGTTCTTTCGTCCGAAGTACGTCGTCGAAGTAGTGTTCGTAGGCTTCGAGTGCTGGCTCTTCGTCGATAAACGCCTGCACCTCGTCTCGGTCGAGTTCCTGTAGCTCGGGTTCGAGGTAACTGACTGCACTTCGTGCCTTCGACGCCAACGCCTCGGCACGGCCGGATTGTGCCTGATACTCCTGATTTCGCGTGTCTTCGCTGCTTCGGAGGTTCGCATACGAGGTGACCATCGATACCTCGCGGAGCACCGACTCCATCGTCTCCAGGAGTTCGAGAAGCGTCTCGGGGTCCTCGGTGACGTGACCCTCGTACGCTCCGAGTTCGGGGATGCGCTCGGCAACGTCCTCGTAGGCCGCCTCCCACTCGTCGTCGGAGGTGTAGATGCTGTCGAGGTCCCACTTGTACTCCGTTTCGATATCGCTCCGCTCGGGAACCGAACTCATATCTCCGCAGTTGCACGCGCGGGTGGTAAGCCTTGTCAATCGACTGCCAGCGGGGAGAAATGGAGGGCCGAAGTGATGAGATTAGTGTCGGGTCGCTCTCGCCTGTCGGACCTGGGCACCGTCACGAACCAAGTCCTCACAGTGCGGACAGACCCGGGGGTCCTCCATGCCCTCGGGTGCGAACACCTTGACGTAGCCTTCTGTAACGAAAGAACTGCAGTTCTGACATGTTGGCATGGCGCTCGTTCGTACCACGTCAAATTAGTTAGATGTTGTGGGCAACCTTTTTAATCGATAGCGTGGCCAAACCGTCACAAACCACTTTGACCGATGGCGAGTGGATGGAACATGGACGACCTGTCACCCGACGCCCGCGACGTGTTCGCTCGCACGTGGACCGACGACCGCCCGTGGGAGTTCCTCACACAACTGACCGCAGTGGGTAACCGGATGGCTGGCGGGGAAGGTGACCGCCGTGCGAGTTCGCTCGTCGCCGACGCCTTCGTCGATGCTGGCGCTCAGCACGTCGAATTCGATAC
The DNA here is from genome assembly GCF_058382125.1 of Haloferax sp. s1. NCBI lineage: Archaea > Methanobacteriati > Methanobacteriota > Halobacteria > Halobacteriales > Haloferacaceae > Haloferax > Haloferax sp. s1. The sequence continues at coordinate 9,755 of NZ_JBZRPK010000667.1, read as the reverse complement.
CTTCGAGATGGCTCACTGGTCGCGCGGGCAGACGACGCTCGAACTCACTGCCCCCGACGAGCGGTCTTTCGAAGCGATTGCGCTCCCCTACGCTCCCGCAGCGGATGTCTCCGGCCCGCTCGTCGACGTAGGCTATGGTACGCCGTCGGAAATTGACGAGTACGACGTGAACGGTGCTATCGCCGTCGCCAGTACGACCACGCCCAGCGGAGGGCGCTTTATCCATCGGATAGAGAAGTTCAACTACGCTATCGAGTCGGGTGCGGTCGGGTTCGTCTTCGCCAATCACATTCCCGGGCAACTGCCACCGACCGGTGCACTGCGGTACGACGAGGAAGCTCTCGCCCCCGCGGTTGGTGTGAGCAAGGAGACGGGGTCGTGGTTGGCCGAGTTCGCGAGCCGAGATGGGACGGCTCGATTAACGGTCGATGCCGCCACGGAACCCGGCGAAAGTAGGAACGTCGAGGGTCACGTCGGCCCCGACACGGAGCGCGAAGTCGTCTTCTGTGCGCACTTCGACGCCCACGATATCGCCGAGGGCGCGCTCGACAACGGGTGCGGTATCACCACTGTCGCCACCGCGGTCCGACTTCTCGCGGCGATGGACCTCGACCTCGGCGTCCGCGTGGTCGGCGTCGGGGCCGAAGAACTCGGACTGACCGGCGCGGAACACCTCGTGAATCGCCTCGACCTCGACCGCGTCGCCGCGGTCGTCAACGTCGACGGTGCGGGACGGTTCCGCGACCTCGTGGCGATGACGCACACTTCCGAGGCGACGGCCGAGGTAGCGAGCCGCGTCGCGGACGAGACGAGACACCCGATTCGCGTGGATGAAACGCCGCACCCTTTCAGCGACCAGTGGCCGTTCGTCCGCGCCGGAATCCCCGCGCTCCAACTCCACAGCGACAGCGGCGAGCGCGGACGAGGGTGGGGACACACCCACGCGGACACGCGCGACAAGGTAGACGACAGGAACATCCGCGAACATGCGATGTTAGCAGCGCTCCTCGTGCGTGAACTCGCAACGGCAGCCGCGAACGACGAGATTCCGGGACTCGATGACGACGAACTCGCAACGGCGTTCCGACAAGCGGACTTCGAGAAGGGAATGAAAGCCGCGGGCATCTGGCCCGGCGGGTGGGAGTAGGGTCGGTGGTTAGTCGTCGGCCGCGGGGTCGGTGTCGCTGTTCTCCGGGCCGCTGCGACCGGTCGCGTTCGAATCTGTGGCGACGGCCTCAGCCGTCAGGCCGAGGTCGGTGAGCGCGCTTTTCGTCCCCGACTTGACGATTACGCCCGCTCCGCGGACGATGTGAAATATCCCGTAAATCAACGCTGGAATCGCGATGAGAAGATAGAGCGCGAGGCCAAAGATACCCGTCGCGCTGGCGACAAACCCTCCGATAGTATTTCCGATGCCGATGATGAGCAGGCCGAAGGTGATGCGGAATGTGACGTCCCACGCGGTGGTCCGGTCCATGTTCATCCTCACGGAGGGTCGAGTGATGTGCCTACTGGTTGGTCGAGTGATGTGCCTACTGGTTGATGGTTTGCGTACGCACGCGGGACCAACGTCAGCGACTCAGCACACCGCGGGCAACTCGGCTAACGAATCGAGTTCGTACGTCGGGTCCGCGGCGAGTTTGTAGCCCTCGCGGTGGGGACGGCGGACGAACGCCGAGTCGATACCGGCGCGGTTGGCGGCGACCACGTCGACGTTGCTGTCACCGACGTAGAGGGCGCTTTCGACGCCGAGGCGGTCCATTGCACGCTCGATGTAGTGCGGATTCGGTTTCTTGACGCGGGCACCCTCGACCGTCGGTTCGCGGCCGTAGGCGACTTCGAAGCGGCCCCCGAGGTCGAACACGTCGAGAATGTGTTTGATAGTCGCATGCTGATTATTGCTCACGACGGCGAGTGGGTGCTCGATGTCGTCGAGCTCGTGTACGTCGTCGTACAGTGGTTTCGTCCCGTTTTCGAGGCACTCCAACTGCGTAGTGGCGGCGTGCGCCTCGTGACTCGACCAAAACTTGTCGACCGGCACGTCGTGTACAGCGCAGATGCGACGCAGATGCGTGAGTCCCCCGTGGATGACGCCATCAATCGCCTCCGTCGTCGGGTCCACGCCGAACTCGGCGAACGCCCGCCGGACTGCTTCGCGCTCGACTTCGAGCAGCGTCGGTTCCGTCAGTACGCCGTCGTTGTCGAAGATGACAGCGTCGTAGCACATGGTCGGACGATTCGGACCCGAAGAAGGATATCTTTGCTATGAGGTACCCCAATGGCTCCGGAGTGCTATTGATGTCTGGGTGGACTACGCGCTGTTGACGCCGTCACGGATTCGCGACCCGACGCGCCATCCGATTCGGTCCGCGAGCGCCCGCTCGTCGAACGCCCGAACCGTGCTCTCAGCAGCCTCGGGGTCGACCTCGAACTCGACGGCCGGGTAGTCGACGGCGGTGAGAACAAGCGGCGTCGGCGGGGCGGGCGGCACGCCGTCGGGTCCTTCGAGGTGCTCTGAGCCGAGTACGTCGTCGACTTTCTCCATCGGTGCCGCTCCCGACGCGACAGCACGAACGAGTGAGACGAGTCGACGGACGGGTTCACGGGCGAACCCGCCGGCCTCGACGCGGATAACGAGGAAATCCCCGTCGCGGCTCAGGTCGCCGTCGATGGTTCGGACGGTCCCCCAATCGTCGGGCGTGAGGTTGTGAAAGTCGTGTTCGCCGCGGAGTTCGTCGAGGACGGCGGCGGCCCGGTCGTCGTCGAACGCGTCGCTCGGCGCGTGCAGGTCGTAGACGTATTCGCGGCGAGTCGGTCGGTGTCTCGCGTGGAAATCGTCGGGGACGTCGGCGGCGGCCCACGCCCTGACTGTCGCCGGGAGTTCCGAATTTAAGGCTCGCGGCGTACACCAGTTCGGGCACTCGAACGCGACGGTTTGGGCGAGCGCGGAGACGCCCGCGTCGGTCCGGCCGGCGGCGGCGTATGCGGTCGGGTCAGCATCCTCGTCGCAGACTCCGAGGGAACGGCAGGCGTCGAAGATGGCGTCCTCGACGGTCGGAACGTCCGGTTGTCGCTGAAATCCGTGAAACGGGCGGCCGTCGTAGGCGACACGGAAAGCGCGCATACGCTGGCTTTTCCGTGGGTCTACTTAACGGACTCCACCCCATTCTCCCTGTAAGCGACCGGTGCTGACTCGGCTACTCTCCTTCGACGGGAGTCTCTTCGGCTCGGATGGTGAGTACCGGCATGTCGGCCAATCGCAGGACGCGCTCCGTAACGCTTCCGATGAGGTACCGTCTGAGGCCGCTTCGGCCGTGCGTTCCCATCACTAACAGGTCGATATCGGCTTCCTCGGAGTACTGGAGGATTGCCTGATGTGGCGACCCGTGTTCGATTGCAGTCACAACTTCGACACCCGCCTCGGTAGCCTCGTCTGCGGCCTCGGAGACGATGTCTTCGCCTTCTTCCTCGTAGGCGCTCATGAGACCACCGGCGTCGAGTTGAGTCGCATGAAGCGTGCGCTCGTCGACAACGTAGAGGGCGTGAATCGTCGCATCCATGCTCGCCGCGAGGTCGAGTGCGTGGTCAAGCGCCACTTCGCTGGGGGCACTTCCGTCGAGTGGCACGAGAATCGTTTCGTACATACTCCCCAATACGTCTGGAAGCGACAAAAGACCGGTCGCCGCTATCGTTTCGCGAGAATTGACTGATTTCGTCGGGTGAACTTCCCGACGGCGCGAAGAACGATGACCGAACCTATTCGAAGTCGTCGGAGGTCGGTTCGTCGCGGCCGCCCGGGAAGTCGTCGACGGGGGCGGTCGTCTGTTCGCCGCTTTCCATGTCTTTGACGGTGACTTCGCCGTTTTCGAGGTCGCGCTCGCCGACGATGACGACCGTGCTCGCGTTAACCGAGTCGGCGTAGGACATCTGCGCGCCGAAACTCCGGTCGGAGACGTCGACTTCGACGACGTTGCCCGCCTCGCGGAGGTCGCGGGCGATTCGGGAAGCGACGGACCGGGTGTCGCCGACGGTGAGGACGTAGTAGTCGGTCGTCAGTTCCTCTTCGGGCCAGACGCCGGCGCGCTGGCAGAGCAGTTGGAGCGTCGCATTTCCGATGCCGACGCCGACTGCGGGGGTTGGCTGGCCGCCGAAGGATTCGATGAGGTCGTCGTAGCGGCCCCCGCCGAAGGTCGCGCGGGACACATCGCCCGTGGAGTCGAAACACTCGAAGACGACGCCAGTGTAGTAGTCGAGACCGCGGGCGGTCGTGAGCGAGACTTCGCAGTACTCGCCAGCGCCGAAGTCCTCGGCCGCCGCGAGGACGTTCCGAAGGTTCTCGACCGCGGCTTCGACGTTTTCGCCGCCGAAGTCGGCAATCTCGTCGAGGTCGCCGCGTTCGAGGAGGTCGGCGAACTCGCTTGCCTGGTCGTAGGTGAGTCCGGCGTCGGAGAGCAGTCCAAGGTACTCTTCGCGTTCGACTTTCTCGGACTTGTCGACGGCACGAATCGCATCCGTCACGTACACGTCGGCATCGAACGACCGGAGGAGGCCGCCGAGAATGTCGCGGTGCGAGACGCGGAACTCGAAATCATCGGCCGTAAGCCCGAGGTCGGTGAGCGCGTCGGCCGCAAAGGCCAGAATCTCGGCGTCGGCCTCGGGTTCCGAGGAGCCGAAAATGTCGGCGTTCGTCTGGTAGAACTCGCGGAAGCGACCCTGCTGGACCTGCTCGTAGCGCCAGAAGGGGCGGGTCGAGACCCACTTGATGGGCTTCGAGAGCGCCTGCTGTTTCGCGACGACCATCCGGGCGACGGTCGGCGTCAGTTCGGGCGTGAGGGTAACCTCGCGGCCACCCTTGTCCTCGAAGGCGTATAGCTCTTCGACGATTTCCTCGCCGGACTTGTCGACGTACATCTGGGTCCGTTCGAGGTACGGCGTCCCAATTTCGCGGAACCCGTACTGGGCGGCGGCGGTTTCGACGGTGTCGATTACCTCGCGCCGGGCCGACATCTCCCCGGGATAGAAGTCACGAAACCCCTTGAGTCGGTCGTACATGGGCAATGGTTGGCGAAGGCGGCGCTTGAAACCTGTTGTTCGATGCGGTCGCTATCGGACAACTGCGAGGAGAACTTCGACATCCCCGATAGCAATGAGCGAAACCCCGGCGACGGCGAGGAAGGCCGCGACGAGGCGCGTCCCGAAGCGCGCTTCACGGAGGACGACTCCGCCGAGAACCACGGCGATGACCGCTTGCGTGTTGACGATTGGGGAGGCGATACTTGCGGGGACCATCCCAAAGGCCGTCGACGTGATGTGCTCGCCCACGGCGACGAGTCCCCCGGCTACGGCGAACTTCGGCAGGTCGTCGCGGACGCTCGTCCAGTTACGGACTGCGACGGGGGGCACGGCTATTCCCGCCCCCGTGAAGAGGACGGGAACGAACACGCTCGTCGGAATTGCGAGTTCCTGTAGCGCGACGCGCTTCCCAACGTCGCTGGCGGCGTAACAGGCCGCACTCGCCAACGCGAGTTGTGCCGGACGGGAGCGAACCGCCCGCCTAAGTGGGTCGAGCAGTGCGCCACCTTCGTAGTTCGCCACGTAGACTGCCACGGTTGCGACGGCGACACCAGCTACCTGAAGCCCCGTGAGGTACTGATTCAAGAAGAGAATCTCGATGGGTAACACGAACACCGGGACCAGTTTGTTGATTGGTGCGACGTAGGACACGTCGCCCGCGTCGAGGGCGTCGACGAACAGGATGAACGCGACCCCGACGAGCACCGCTGTTCCGGCGACGATAGCGACTCCACTCGCGCCGATATCGGCCAGTGACGGAACCGACGAGGCGTCGAACGTCACTATCGAGACGGGGAGATACCACGCGACGGCGAAGGCGTTGACGACGACGGTGAGAACCGCACCGGGGTAGCCCGGGAAATACCGCTTCACGACGAAGATGTACACGCCCCAGACGAAGGCGGCGAGTACGGAATAGAAGATTCCGGGGTCCATGGTTCACCCGGTGGGTGGCCCAGTGAAAAGCGGTTCGATAGTGTTGAAAAGCGGTTCGTCGGACGGTCCTAGCGCCGTCCGTGGACGTAGCTTTGGACGTGGTCCGGGAACACATCGTCGACCGCTTCCCGACCGTGTTCTTCGGCGATGAGTGTCCTGAGATCACCTTCGTAGTCGGCTTTCGGAATCTCCTCGGAGGGGCCGGTCTCCACGTCGAGGTGGGTCTCGACGAGGCGGTCGACCGCGCCGCGGCCGAATCCCGAAAGCGGCGAGAGATAATCGACACCGTGGCGGTCTTCGAGACTCTGCGCCTGTGCCCGCGAGATTGAAGGGACGCGGTCGTCACGTCGTGTGCCGTCGGCGACGGCGTCGAAACCCAGCCCGCAGACTGCTTCGAGTGCGTGCTCGTGAACCCGTTGGATGCCGCCGCGAGGGTAGCCGTCTTCGACCATACGAGCGGTCGCTTCCTCGGCGACATCACGGTCGAGTTCGAGCGTTTCGAACTCGTAGCCGAGTTCGATTGCGGCGTCCTTCGCATGCGTCCAGTCGTCGGTGACGCCGAAGTGTGCCGTCACGAGCGTAACATCGTAGAATGCATCGAGAAGCAGCGCAGCGAGCGAAGAGTCCTTCCCGCCACTGTAGAGAAGCGCGAGCTCCACGTGTTATCGGCGTCGGATGTTGAAGCTCTTGGACTCGGGCTGGAGCTCTTTGAGGAGCGCCTTCATCTTGTCGTCGTCGATGCGGCCCTGAATTCGACCGCCCTGTGCGAGCGCGACGATTTGGCGCTCGACTTTCTCGGCGAAGTCGGGTTTCGACATCTGCACCGCGTTGAGACGCTGGCGGGCCTCGTCGGTCAGATACTGCTTGAGAAGGGCCTGTTTCTGCTGTTCGGCGCGTTGTTTTGCGGCCTCCTCTGCCTGCTGTTGTTCGGCTGAGCCTTGTTGTCCTGCCTGCTGTTCCTGGAGTTCCTGCATCTTCTTTCGTCGAAGCTCCTCCAGTCGCTCGTCGTCTTGACTACCACTCATATCCTAGCGCACGGTCCGATGTCTGAAAACCATTACGGACCCGCGTACGGACGGCTCGCTACGGAATTCTCGGTCGAAGAAGAACTCTCGGTGTGTGTCAGCGGTATTACGCGTAGCGCTCGAGTTCCGGACGGTCGAGGTCGGAAAGCACGTCAGATGCGGCGTTGTCGAGGAAGCTCGTACCCTCGGCCGTGATGCGGCGACCTTCGCCCTTGGCCGTCTCGACGAAGCCTTCCTCTTCGAGCTGCTGGAGGAGCTTGCGGATGACCTTCTTGCTACCGGTGTCGCTGTGTGCGCCGGAGACGCTGTATCGGTTGCTGCCGCGCTTCAGACCACCGTATTCGGTGGAGAGGCGGTCGACACCGACGGGGCCGTTCATGGCGACCTTGCGGAGAAGGCTCGCACCACGGATGAACCAGAAGTTGTCCTGCTGTGGCGGGAGTTCGCGGGTCTGGCCGCTCTTCGCGAAGGCCATCCAGTCGGGTTGCTCGATACGGTCCTCGAGTCGTCCGGCGACCTCTTCGATGAGGGCGTCCGCCGGGACGTCATAGATGGTTACCATGGCTATTCGTTCATAATCGCGGCGTTTAAAGGCATCGTATTCACCCGATACGGGCGGTTGGAGGCTCCTGTGCCCCGCCGGGCGTATAGCGGGAACACACTCCTTTTTCGGCCCGTCTCAGGGTCGCCAACCGTGCGTGCTCTGGATAGTCATCACGATACCGCCGAGAAGCGTCGGGACCCAGTAGATGAATCCCCGGAAGATGACGACCCCTGCCGTTGCGACGTCGAGCGAGACCGAAGCGGCCGCGGCGATGAGGATTGAAAGCGTCACCTCGATACCGCCCGACCCCCCCGGAAGTGGTGTCACGCCTGCAATCGCACCGATGGGGACGACGAACAGCGCGATGGAGAACGCGATTGGAGCGCCGATGGCGCGAAACGCCACCCAGAGGGCGACCATCTGACAGAACCACCCGAGTCCCGAGAGTAAGAGTGCGACCGCCAACCCTCGCGGGTTTCGCCCGACGCGCTCGATGGAACGGAAGAATCCGTTTATCCGGCGGTTGATACCGTCGGCTGAGGGAACTGGCATTCTCGGAACGTATCGTGCGACGGTGCGGATAAGCGGGGTCAAGGCCCGAATGATTCGGCGTTCGAGGTCGTACCGCCGTTGCCACGCGACGTAGACTGTTGCAGGGACGCCGATGGCGAGGACGACGACGGCGGTGAGGGCGATTTCGAGGTTTCGACCGAGCGTCACCTCGGTGGCGTAGTATCCCGCACCGATGAGGGCAATCGTGATAGACGGGACGAAGTTCAGCGTGTCTACACTCGCGATGGCCGCCAGTCCGGTCTCGTACTCGGCGTCGGTACTCCGTGAGATGAGGAGCGCAGTCACAGGCTCCCCGCCGGCTTGTCCGAACGGCGTGATGTTGTTCGAGAACATCGCACCCGTAAATACGAGGAACGACCGAACGACGGATATCTGCACGCCGAGAACGCCGAGTACCGTCTTCAACGAGGTCCCCCACGAGGCGAGCCACACGAGCGTGATACCAAAGATGACCGCCAGATATGCGGGGTCGGCCATCGTCACTCGCCCGACGAGTTTGTCCACGCCCACGAAATAGAATAGGACGGCAAAGACGACGATAGCCGCGGCGAACCCGAGGAGCGTCGCACGAATATTCTCGCGGGCCATTTGCTGGGAATGTGTCTACGACGTGCATTAAGTCACCGAATTTGACGGCCGGAAAGCAGGTCGGGGGGTGTCGTTTTTATCGTCTCTTTCGTGTGGCCGCACGCGTTTCGGATAGATGGACATTTCCGCTCCCCCCGATACGTCCGACGTATGGACGAGCGCGCCGCCCTTCGACTGCTCGACGCAGACCTTCCGGGTGCTGGCGACGACGCTGCCATCGTTGACGGTCTCGTCGTCACGACCGACATGCTTCACGAGGCGACGGATTTCCCCGCCGGAACGACCCGGTACACCGCCGGCTGGCGGTCCGTCGGGGCATCGCTGTCGGACGTGGCCGCAATGGGTGCGACCGCCACCTGTGCTGTCGCCGTCTATGCCGCCGTCGAACTCGACGAGACGGAACTCAGCGACTTCGTACAGGGTGCCCGAGACGTTTGTGAGGCGGTTTCAGCAGAATACGTCGGCGGCGACCTCGACACGCATGATGAGTTCACGACGGCGAGTACGGCTATCGGCCGTACCGATGACCCAGTTCTTCGCTCCGGTGCACAGCCGGGCGACCTGTTGTGTGTCACCGGGGAATTAGGCCGGTCTGCCGCTGCCGTCCGTCTGTTCGAAGCGGGCGAGGTGGAGCGCGCTAACGACCTCTTTTGTTTCACTCCCCGTGTCGAAACCGGTGTCGCCCTTCGCGACTCGGCGACGGCGATGATGGATTCGAGCGACGGTCTCGCCCGCTCAGTCCATCAACTCGCCGAAGCGAGCGACTGCGGATTCGAACTCGACTGGGACGCGCTCCCGGTCCACGATGTTGTCTCGGAGGTTGCTACCGACGACGCGGACAGACGGACGCTTTCGACGTACTTCGGTGAAGATTTCGAACTCGTGTTTACGATACCAGAAGATGACCTCGACACCGCCCGCGAGGCCGCTTCTGTCCAGATTACTGTGGTCGGACGCGCGACTGAGGGGTCGGATATCATCGCCGATGGCGAGTCGGTTCCGGACCGCGGCTACAC
>NZ_JBZRPK010000219.1:0-2054 GCF_058382125.1 Haloferax sp. s1 | reverse complement strand
GAGGAATATCGGGCACACGAACCGTTAGCTCAGGAACCTCCGGGACGTCGACCGGGAACGGTGGCAGGTCAGGGATGTGGATTTCACCCGGGTCCTCAACCGGTATTGGGGTGGGCTCCTCGACCGGAAGTGGATCGGGTGCACCGACAGGAACCGGACTGGGGTCCTGAATCGGCAGTGCTGGCAGCGCATCCGGAACCTGTAGTGGCACTGGTGGGATATCGGGGACGTCGACGTTCAGGTCGAGTGCATTCAGCCCCAACACCCCTGCGAGACCGGCCCCACCGACACCACCAAGCATCGAGGGGAGCCGGAACCGGAAGTTCGGAAGTCCACCGTCACCACCACCCGGTGCGCCATCTCGGAGCTCCTCGAGAATCTCGACCAGCAACGTGTTCCGCTTCGCGTTGAGGTCGAGGTTCGTGTTCGTGAGGTCGTTCAGCGCCCCCAATGACGTCTGCTGGTCCGCAAGCAAGTGCTGCGACGTTGCCATCAGCCCTTCCTGCTGCGCCTGTAACTCCTGTGCGAGTTGGCTACTTGAGCCACCATCTCGAATACTTCCCGCAACCGTCGCCGTCGTATCAGCGATTTTGCCGAGCAGCGTCGTCTGCTGCTCAGCAAGAGCAAGCGACTCACTCCAGGCGTCCGTGTGATCCGACAGCGTCGTTAGTTGCTGATCGAGGAGTTGCCTCGATAGAGCGCTCTCTTTGGAGCGCTGGGCTGAGAGGCGCTGCTGAATCTGTCCAGACGGCGACGAGTCAGGAATCGAAGCGTTGACTGTAATGCTGACGTCGTCGACGGCGTTCTCGATTTGCTTCTGGGCCGTCCTCAGTGACGCCTCGTCGACGCGAGCTTGCAGTAAACTCTCCGTGCTGAATTGCGTCATTGCATTCCTCCGAGCGGGTTCGCGAACATCGGGGCGACAAGTAACAGAAGTTCGAGATCACGCCACGCGTAGTCGCGGACTTCGCGCGGATCGTGGCCGTGGACCATCGCGACGGCCACGGCATAGTCAAGCATCAGCTCTCGGTCGAATTCTCGTGGCGCTTCTCCTTGACCAAGTCGCTGAAGCTCGCGCGCTCGTTTCCCCCCACAGACATGAGGTCCTGAATCCGGTCGTGCGCCCACTTCTGGTATCCCAGCGGGAGCTTCGATGCCTCGCCGACTCGCTGGGTAAGGTCCATCTCATCACTGACGTACGGCGCGTCGACGGTCCCCTTCGCGACCATGTAGACACGGGTCGCACCAGCACCGACGTTCGAATCGGGGTTCGACTGCGCTGCAGCGACGACCTCGTCTTCGATCTCGGCGAACTCGCCGCCGGTCGGACCCATGAGCGTGACCTCGTCCGTGTCCCACTCGTCGAGCGCCCACTCCAAGCCATCGAGGAACGTGTCGATGTCGTTGCCCCGACGAGCGCGTTCTTCGATCCCGGGGTTACCGTCGGTCATCTGTGCAACTTCGCGTGCGAGGTCGTTCCGCTCGGCTTCGAGACGGCGGAGCTCCTCGCGAAGGTCGATTGTTTCAGTCTGAAGAGGCATTATGTCACCGCGACCGTGAGGCCGTTGACGTGGTAGTTGATCGGTTCGGTCAGGTCGGCGTCAGCGTTCACGAGGTCCGCCCAGTTGTAGGTATCTGGCTTGACATTCGACAGTGAGAACGTCACCGTCGACGTCCCGTTCGTGAACGACATCGATCCCGACACCGATGACACACCGGATGTTGCTGGGGACGATGCGTTGCCGTAGGCGATAGTCAGCTGGTCAGTCTCAGTGAAGATGGTCTCGGCGTCGAGACTCGTCTCAGGAGCCGCCAAGACGGCGTCGACCGGCTTGCGCTGCGCCCCGCGTTGGAGCCGCGAGAGATTCGACACAGACAGCTGCGCCGACTGCATTTTCGTTTGGGCGGTCCCATCGATGTCGAGCGAAACGCCGTGGAAGACGTACGGGTCTTCGAGCGCTGCGATGTTCGAGGGGGTGATGGATGTCTTCTTTTCTTCGTCCCCATATCCCATCGTCAGGCTCAGCTTGACGAGGCCACCTTCCTCGTACTGC
>NZ_JBZRPK010000221.1:0-2076 GCF_058382125.1 Haloferax sp. s1 | reverse complement strand
GGTCTGTCTTCTGTCTCGTAGATTGCTCTCTCGGGTCGGATGTTCGTAGAACGGCTAGGACGGTCCAGAGAGAGGAGAGTCGAAACGCCTCGCCGCTTCGATTAGTCGCTCTGGATGCGCGGGGCGAGCATGTACGTGATGTTGCCCATCCCTTCGGCAATCTGGTAGTGGAGTTTGACCGGGAACTCTTCGCCGAGTTCGACGGTGACTTCGGCGTCGGCCGGAATCGCCTTGTTCATGTCCTTGAGGTAATCGAGCGAGAACAGCGAGTCGGCGCTACCAGCTTCGATGCTGATGAGGTCCGCCGGGGGAAGCGAGAGGTCGACATCGTCGGTGTCGCCTTCGGCTTCGACGTGGAACGTCTCTTCGGTGCTGTCGACGCGAAGACGGATGTGGTCCGAAACCATGTCGGCCGCCTTGATACCGCGGTCGAGGTGCGTGCCCTCGAGGACGATGTTCGCAGGAAGGTCGAGGTCCGGAATGTCCGGCTCCTGTCGAATCGAATCGGGGTCGATGAGCGCGAGCGTGTACGAGAGTCCGTCGATGCGGATGTTGAGTTTGCGCGTCTCCTCGTCGAGCGTGAGGTGGATGAGGTCACCCGAACCCGCCATGCCAGCGACCTCTTCGAGGCGAGAGAGGTTGACACCGATGACGCCGCCGTCAGCCTCGTAGGATTCGAACGCCGCAGCGTCGAGCGAGAGGTCCACCATACCGACGTTCGCGGGGTCAACGGCACGGATAGAGAGCCTCTCCTCGTTGAGTCGAATCTTACACTCATCGACGAGGACGCTCACAGAGTCGAGCGCGTCCCGGAGCGTCGCGGCACTCACGATGGCCTTGAACATATGTGCCGTCGTACGACATCGGTCTTAAAAATACTCCTGATTTGGGCTCATCATATGATGTTCCCGCACGCCCTCCCGCGTGTGCGCCCCCGTGGCGAATTTGGGGTATCGTGTGCGACGAGGTTGGGGTGTCGTGTGCGACGAGGTGGTTCGGGTCTCCTTGTGCGACGGCGAGGTCGATTCCCATGGTCTCCGGACGCCTCACAATGACTCTTATTGGCACGGGTTATCTACTGCTAAAATCCAGAAAAAAGGCGTTGCAGGCTTCGACGCAGTCATATGTCTAATTGTGCAACCGTCCTTGTATGGCGCAACATACGACGCGGTTCAGTCGGTTCGTTCCCGACCGGAGTGATAACAAATGAGTGAACAGACCCGCATCGCGTTCGTCTGTGTCCAGAACGCTGGTCGAAGCCAGATGGCGACGGCGTTCGCTCGACGCGAGCGAGACGAGCGCGACGTCGGCGACCGAATCGACATCGTCACCGGTGGGACCGACCCCGCAGACCACGTCCACGACGAGGTGGTCGAGGTGATGAGTGAGGACGGATTCTCCCTCGAAAACGAGACACCGAGAGCTATCAGCCAAGACGACATCATGGACGTGGATATCGTCGTCACGATGGGCTGTTCCGCCGAGGGAATCTGTCCGATGACGTGGCGCGGCGATGCCCGCGATTGGGCGCTCGACGACCCCGACGGGCAGGAACTCGATGCGGTTCGAGAGATTCGAGACGACATCGAACGCCGTGTGTCCGCGCTGTTCGACGAAGTCGTGGGCGACGACTGACGACTGACGACTGCCGAGTCGTCGGTGACGGATGAATTCTCGTGAGATACGGGTACCGCTGGAATCGGCGCATGACCCGTCTTTGCACACCTCCAATGTAAGCCGAAGGCGGTATACGGCCTGATACGCTACTGACGGGCAACTAACCATGGCGCGCAAGGACCACTACTACAACAAGGCCAAACAGGAGGGCTACCGCGCCCGCTCGGCCTACAAGTTGAAACAACTCGACGAGGACGCCGGACTGTTCGGTCCGGGCAACACCGTCGTCGACCTCGGTGCCGCCCCCGGTGGGTGGCTTCAGGTCGCTTCAGAGAAGGTCGGTGACCACGGCAAAGTCGTCGGCGTCGACCTCCAGCGAATCCGCGTCCTCGACCGCCACAACAGCGAGACGATTCGCGGCGACATGACCGAAGACGAGACGAAAGAACAATTGACGGA
>NZ_JBZRPK010000220.1:0-2076 GCF_058382125.1 Haloferax sp. s1 | reverse complement strand
TTCTCGACCACGGCGGGACGACCTACGCAGTCGACATGCGCGACCTCGTCGGCCACGAACTCGAACGGGGCGGCACCGACCGCGACTTACAGTCGAGTCTCGGTGCATTCAGCTAATTTTGGTCTGCTCCAGTCGAGACATTTGGTTGACAGACTCCGAAAGACCGTCAGCACTTTCCGGGTGGACGGCTAACCCGCGACCATGGCTGACGACGAACCCGCAGACGAGACGCAGGCACCCGACGAAGGCGAAAACGGAGAAGACGAAGAGAAGTCGTTCCGCGAGCGAGTCGAAGAGATTCGCAAGCGACGCGAAAAGGAGCGCGAAGAGGGCGAGCGCCCGAGCCCTGACGAGATGATGGGCGGTGGCGGCCCCGGTGGCATGGGCGGCGGCGGCAACCCCTTCGCGCAGATGATGAGCGGAATGATGGGCGGTGGCGGCCCCGGCGGCATGGGCGGCGGCCCCGGCGGCATGGGAGGCAGCAGCCCCCGAGACCCAGAACAGGGAAGCGGTAGCGACGAACAACTCGTCCGAGAAGTCCGACAACTCCGTGACGAAGTCCGCGACGTGAACCGCGAACTGCGTCGCATCGCCGACGCGCTCGAAGACCGCGACTAAGACGACTTCCAGTCGATTGTCTTCTTTTATTGGGACTCGACGCGGTCGTAGAGCGCCGCGAGTCGGTCGACCGAGTGGTCGACGCTCACCTCGTCGCGTCGGTCGAGACACCGCGCACTGAGTTCGTCTCGCTCCGAGAGGGCGCGCCGGATTCCGTGACGGAACCCCTCCAAATCCCTCGATTCGTAGTGGTATCCCGTCACGCCGTCGACGACCGTGTCTTCGAGCGCACCTTCGTTCACGCCAACGACCGGCGTCCCGCAGGCGTTCGCCTCCAGCGCGACGAGTCCCTGCGTTTCGACCGGACTCGGGAAACAGAACACGTCGAGCGCCGAGTAGAACGCGGGGAGGTCCTCGCGGTCTAAGAAACCAAGGAAGCGAGCGTCGACGCCGAGATTGCGGGCGAGTCGCTCTAACTGGTCGCGGGCGGGGCCGTCGCCACCGAAGACGAGCGTCACGTCGAGGTCCGCTGCGGCGCGAATAAGTTCGTCGAGATGCTTCTCGTAGCCGTGTCGCCCGGTGTAACCGATAATCGGACCGTCGCCGAGGTCGTGTCGCCGACGGAACTCGTCGCCATCGGCCGGCGCGAACTGCTCGATGTCGATGCCGTTCGAGAGGACAGCGATGTCGGCGTCGACACCGACTTCCTCCAACAGGCGTCGTTTGGCGTCCTCGCTCGGGACGATAACCGCGTCGGCGCGGTCGAAAAACCAGCGTTCGTAGCGCTCGGCGGTTCGCTCGACGCCGCGCTCGATGGCCCCGACAGAACTGAGATATTCGGCGTACTCGGCGGTGGGCGTGTGGTACGTCGCAACGAGCGGGAGGTCATGGCGGCGAGCGAGTCGAAGCCCCGCCAAGCCGAGACCGAACGGTGTGTGTGCGTGGACGATGTCGGCGTCCTCGACGGCCTTCGGAATCCGCGGCGCACCGATTCGTAACCCCTCGTAGAACGGAAACGGCAGGCTCCTGACGGCGTACTCGCCCGGTTCGGATTCGTACTCGTCGTCGTCCGGGAAGATAACGTCCATACGGCCACCGCGGCGTTGCCATCGCTCGCGCCACGTCTGAATCGTGTAAGTGACGCCATTGACGGTCGGTAGGTACGTGTCGGTGAACGCGGCGACCGACTGCATGCCCGGTCGTGTGACCCGGATGGGATAAACCGTTGTGACTTCGCGCTGCCATGATGTGTGTCAGCAAGCAACGCTCGACAACGCGAGAAAATCGGATTTCAGTCGGCGAACGACCCGTCGAGAACGTCCTCGTAGGTTTCGACGAGTCTGTCACCGACACGGTCGAGGTTGTGCTCGGCGGCCGTTTCGAGAGCGTTTTCACCGAGTCGACGACGGAGGTCAGGGTCGCGGTTGAGAAGGTCGAGCGCCCGACGGAACTCCTCGTCGGTCGAGCACTTCAGGCAGTCGTAGCCGTGGGTGTAGAACTCCGCGAACACTGGGATGT
>NZ_JBZRPK010000222.1:0-2077 GCF_058382125.1 Haloferax sp. s1 | reverse complement strand
CGTCACGTCCATGGCGTCGGTCGGGTCGAGGTCCGCAAAGCCGCCGATGTCTGCCCCGGCGCTGCAGGCGCGGCCGCCCGCACCTTCGAACGTGACGCACCGCATGTCGTCGGAGTTCACTGACGATAGCAGTTCGTCAATTTCGCCGAGAAGATCCATCGAGAGGGCGTTCATGCGCTCCGGGCGGTCGAGTTCCACTTCGAGCAGTCCGTCTCCGGATAACACATAGTTCAGTAGCCGGTACTCACCCGGTCCGTCACCGCCGTCCGAACCGTAGTCGTGGAACCCCGTCCCTGCGTCCTCGCCCGTCCGGCCCTGCTCAACGAGTTCGACGAGATAGTCGTCAGGTTCGAACCGGTCTGCTCCCGTCTTCTCGTGGAGGCTCCGGAGTTTATCGAGAACTGCATCGAGTCCGATTTCGTCACCGCGCCTGCAGATACCCTCCGGGAAGCCGAGGCCGAGACGGACCCCAGTATCGATCTCATCGGGCGTCGCCACGTCGTCGCCGACTAGTCGTGCGGCCTCGTTGACCATACGGGCCTCAATGCGCAGCGTGTCGAAACGCTCACCGTCACTGGGTTCGTAATTGACCCCGTCACCATTTTTGTAGTCGTAGTACCCCCGTCCCGTCTTACGGCCGAGTTCGTTGGCTTCGACCTTCTCCTCCATGATCGGCGGTATCGGCCGCCCGGCCTCCGTTCGGACGTGATACCCCACGTCGATTCCAGAGAGGGCTACGAGTTCGAACGGTCCCATTGGGTAGCCACGTCGGTGCACCATAGCGGCGTCCGCCTCGCGGATCGTCCCCTCCTCGTTCGAAACCATCCACGCGGGTTCGTCGATGAACGGCCCGAGAACCGTGTTGACGACGAACCCGTGGACATCCTTCCGGACGTAAATCGGCGTTTTGTCGAGCGATTCGACGAACTCATAGGCGACCTCGGCGGTTTCGTCACTGGTTTCTTCGCCGTAAATAACCTCGACCAAGTCCATCTTCACCGGCGGATTGAAAAAGTGCATCCCCACCACGTCCTCGGGTCGGGAGGTCGCGGGAGCCATCTCCGTGATACTGAGGCTTGACGTGTTCGACGCGAGCAGCGCGTTGTCCGGCGCGAATGCGTCGAGATCGCCGAAAATGTCCTTCTTGAGGTCCATCCGCTCTGGGGCGGCCTCGATAACGAGGTCGGCGTCGGCAACTGCAGGTTCCAGTTCGACCGCAGTGTCGATGCGGTCGAGGATGTCATCGACGGACTCGTCAAGGCGGTCCTTTTCGGCCAGTTTCTCTAAACTCCACTTGATATCCTCGTATCCGTCGGCGACGAGGTCCTCCTCAACGTCGCGCATCGTGACGTCGTATCCGGCGATAGCGACGACTTCCACGATTCCGTGGCCCATGTTCCCTGCTCCGAGTACGGACACCTTCTCAATGTTAGTGTTTGTCATTCATCCATCTGTTTCGGAACGTGTCAACTTAAATCCACTGACAAAATCTACATATGTAAATTTCATTCGGTCAATATCAAACAATAGTATTTGATAACGTTACTATAGTAAGTGTTGTTAGTGAACTCCCCGATGTGGGGATGCAGCTCCTACATTCCAAGATGCCTATCGACCGGCCCACCATAGCAGAGCAACAGTGTCTCGTGCGTGAACGTCCTCTCGCGGGAGCGGTGTGGTCTCGGCCCTACAACGGCTCGTTCCCCTCGATTATCCGCTCGGGGCGTCGAGCAAGAGCGGAACCCCGCTGTTCCATCAGGGGATACATCGGGTCGTCGCTGTTTCCTTCGAGGTACCGCCGGTAGAACATCTCGCCCAGCGCGGCGAGTTTGTACACTGCGAGCGTCCGGTAGAATCGGCCGTGTTCGTACTCGATGCCGGTCTCACGCTCGTACCGCTCGACGAGGTCGCGGCGGGTCGGATACTCCTCGGGCTCCCCGAACGCGGCGGGCCGAGCCGGCCCCGCCGGGTCGGGGGCCCCCCGACCGCGCCCCTACGCCCGCATCCCACCCCGGGCGGCCAGCCGGACCCCCACCGCCGCCACCTCCCCCCCCCGCACCCCCGGCCCCGCCGGCGC
>NZ_JBZRPK010000668.1:0-13266 GCF_058382125.1 Haloferax sp. s1 | reverse complement strand
CAAGCCGGGAAACTACGACGGCTCTATCCAGGCGGTTACGTGGGGGAAGGCCGCGGGGTCGTACGGCTCGTTGAGGTCGACGCCGAGGTTCGCTTCGGCGAGGTCGCCCGGCCTCGACCCGACCAGAATCGTACGCCACGGGGTTGCGTGCGGTGCTGACGATGTCACTTTCGTCCCGTCAGGAAGCGGTGCAAGCACCGATTCGAACGTCGTCGACCCGGGGAACGTGGGTTCGACCGCCATCGCCGCGTAATCGACGAGACTGGCTTCGTGAACGCTCAGGTAGGTCTCGTCGTCGGTTTTTATCGTGAGCGGCGTGTGCGCCCCACCGAAGGGACTTCGCTCGCCGATTTCACTCAGCGGTGTCTCCTTGTACCCGTACTCGTAGCTGTTGAAGTCGTTTTCGACCCACCACGCGGTGTAGTCGCCAGCGAACGCGAACTCTGTCTTCTCGCCGGAGAGGACGAAGTCGCCGAAGCCACCGTCTTCGGGGAACACGGACCGAAGACCGACTCCGTCGTCGAAGACTCGGATTTCGACTGTGAGCGTCCGTCCGGGGTCGGTAGTTTCGGCGAGACCCACGCGGAGTTCGGTGTAGTGCTCGCGGATTTCGTCGTATTGGTCCCAGACGGGAGTCCACTGGTCGTCTACTGTTCTGCGCTCGGTTCCGGTGACCGTGAGGTCGGTGCCGAATGCGGGCTGGCCGTCGAATTCGAACCCGAGCGCCGACGGTTCGACGACGGTTCGCCCATCGTACGACAGGGAGTAGGTGGGGGTCCCCGACGACACGTCGAACGCGACAGTGACCGCTCCACTCGGTGATGAGACGGTTTGAACGAGACTGTCGTCAGCGTTCGAGACTGCTGACGCGACTGCCTCGGGAACATCGAGTGTGTACGACGATGCTGCGGCCAACGACGTGAGTCCACCGAGGAATTGGCGGCGTTTGAATTCTGGCTCACCATCGTTTGAGAGCGGTTGTCTATCAGACATCCTGAACCTCTGTTATCCATCATGATTGAAAGTTCTAATAGCGAAGAAATATGTATTCATAGTTTCACACCCTGCCGAGGTGTGGTGGTAAGAGCGTTCTATCGCCGACGAACCAGTGGTTGGAACGAACGGGAATACTGGAAATGAGATGCTCCTCGTGTCTGAGATGGAAGATATATTCACCGGTTTTCCCGACGGAAGCCCACAACCTTCTCCGGCGGATAAGTGATTGAGGCCCGAGCAGAGGCCGAGAGCGGTCGGCACGACGCGTCATCCCGGGACTAAGAGGTGCACACGTCACGGGCAGTAATAACAGCAATAGTACTTAGCATGGTGTTTGGTACCGTGGGATGTGGCAGGTGCCCACAGTGAACACAGTCGAACGATGGAAACAAGAAAAACACCCCCTCGACGTTATCGAGGACGTCTACGAGTACGCGGAAGGAAACCTCTCCTTCGAGGAGATTGAAGAACGGGCAGGCGACGGCGAGTGGGAGCGCCTGAAGTGGGCTGGGATGTACGCTCACGGACGCCAGAACGACTACTTCATGCTCCGGACGAAAGTCCCCGGTGGGTTCCTCACCCCTGAACAGGCTGAGGTCGTCGGTACGGTCGCTGACGAATACGCCACCGCGCCCGGGGAGCATGGTGGTGAGGAACAAAACGAAATCTGGGGTGACGCATTTCTGGACATCACCACCCGACAGGACGTCCAGATGCACTGGATAGAGGTCACGGACATGCCCGCAATCTGGGAAACGTACGAGGAAGTCGGGTTAACCACGATTCAGGGCTGTGGGGATTCCGCGCGCAACGTCCTCGGCTGCCCGGCGGCCGGTCTCGACGACCACGAGTGCTTCAACGCCCAGCCGGTTATCGACGCCGTCTCGGACTTTTTCACGAATAACCGAGAGTACGCCAACCTCCCGCGGAAGTTCAAGATGACCATCACGGGTTGTCAGGAGGACTGCGCCCAGTCGCAAATCAACGACGTCGGTCTCGTCCCGGCTCGAAAGAATATCGACGGCGAGAACGTCTACGGCTTCCACGCCCGCGTCGGTGGCGGCCTCTCAGACGGTCCGCGGATGGCCTCGAACATCGATGTATTCATTCGTCCCGAGGACGCCGTGGAGTTCTGTCGCGCGGTCGCTCAGACGTTCAAAGAACTGGGCGACCGCACCAACCGTGGACTCTGCCGGATGCGCTACCTCGTTCAGCAGATGGGACCGCAGAAGTTCGAGGCGGCCGTCCGCGACCGCTGTGACGTCGCTCTCCATTCTCGGGGGCAGGACCTCACCCGTGGCTACCGAGGCGACCACGTTGGTGTCCATCCCCAGAAACAGGACGGCCTGTTCTACGTCGGCTTCAACGTCATCGCCGGACGGATGGGCGGCGACGAACTCACGGCAGCGGCGCGGGCAGCCAAGAGATACGGGACCGACGATACCTCGATCCGGTTAGCGACCGACCAGAACTTTCTCATCACACATATCCCTGAGGAGAATCTCTCGGCACTGCTGAACGAGCCTTTCGCCCGGAAGTACGAGCACGACCCCGGTCCATTCGCCCGCGGCGTGGTCGGCTGTACCGGCTCGGAGTTCTGCAACTACGGAATCATCGAGACGAAAAAACGCGTCTACCGCTGGGCGCGGACGTTAGACCGCCAGATAGACACGCCGGACGACCTCGACGTGGTTCGGATGCACATGTCGGGCTGTTCGGCCTCCTGTGCACAGCCCCAAATCGCGGATATCGGCTTCCGCGGTGAGACCGTCGCGGTGGACGACCCTGAAGGGACCACGAACGAGGAGGGCGACAACATCGTCGAGGGCATGGACGTCGGCCTCGGCGGGAGCCTCGGCACCGACAACGAGTTCCTCGATTGGGTCGAGCACGCGGTCCCTGCACAGGCCGTCGTTCCGGCGTTGCAACAGCTCTTCGACGACTTCGCCGAAAAGCGCGACCCTGGCGAGCGGTTCTACGAATGGACCCGTCGCGTGAGCAACGACCGCCTTCGAAGAATCATGCAACGGGCGAACGCCAACGTCTCCGGAGGGGTCGCTCATGACGACTGAGGACACCGAGAACGAGCGCGAGCGGCCGCTGCCCCACGTTCCGGAAACGGACACCGAGAGGCGAAGGAACGATGACAATCGAGAATACGACGGTGTTGGCTCTCCGCCTGTGAGCGGGCACCGCTCGAAGTCGGGACCCCGGTACGACTCAGACGTGAAGCCGATCAAATATCGGCGGCGGTCAGGGAGGACCGACGACAAAGAGACCGACGAAGGCTGTGGGCGCAGCGACGAGAGCTGTGGCTGTGGGCGCAGCGACGAGAGCTGTGGCTGTGGGCGCGGATGCGGATGTGACACCAGCGCTGGCAAAGATGTCGGCACTGACGGGAGTACGACGGAAACATCCTCGGTTTCCGCTGACGGCGGTACTCGCCCGAGCAACGTCGACGCTGCGGGGAATCTCACGACCCTCGAGTTCACGACGCCCAGCGAGGGGAAGAGTCAGGACGTTTCCGACGGCCGCCCGGATAGGCGCGTACAGGTTCCCGAAGGGGTCGAACTCGACACGCCAGGGTACTCTATCCGCCAGATGATGAACGACATCGACGAGCCCGAAGACAAGACGTGGTTTATGGAACTCGACGCGGCCGTCATCGACGAAGGGCGGTGCATTCAGTGTGGAACCTGTGTCGCGTCCTGCCCGTCGGACTCCATTGGAATCGGTGACGACGGTCTCCCCAAACTAGTGAAGATGTGTACGGGCTGTTCGCTCTGCTGGGATTTCTGTCCGCGCGGCGGACTCCGGTACGAGCGCCAGTGGAAGATAACTGGTGGCGAGGACAACGTGAACGGTGCCGGCGATCCGATCACCGAGTTCTCCGCGAAGGTCGAAGAAGCGTGGCGCGAGAACGCGCAAGACGGCGGACTCGTAACGAGCGTTCTCATCCATCTCCTCGAGGCGGGCGAGATCGACGGGGCGCTCATCGCCACCGAGAGCGAGGACGAACCCTGGAAGGCCGAGAGCTTCCTCGCGACGACGCCCGAGGAACTCATCGAGAACGCGGGGAGCTTCTATAACCAGACGATGGCGCTCGGGAACCTGAACGTCGACCAATGGAAGGAGAAACTCCCAGCGAAAGACCCCGAATCCCTCTCGCTCGCACTCGTCGGGACGCCCTGCGAAATCGAGGGCATCCGCGCTCTGCAGGACTTCGAGTGGGACTACGCAAGCCAGGAGGAGGGTATCAGGGCAATCGATTACACGATTGCGCTGATGTGTACGAAGAACTTCAACTACGAACGCCTCATCGGCGAGCAACTCGAAGCGAAGCGCGGAATTGCTCCCGAGGAGATCGGCAAGATGGACGTCCTCAACGGAGACATGATGGTCTATGACCGCGACGGCGAGATGATTCTCCAAGAGGACATCGAAGCGTTCCACGGCGCGGCGTTGAAAGGCTGTGACGAGTGTGCGGACTTCACCGGCTACTGTGCCGACCTGACAGTTGGCTCGGTCGGTTCCAGCGACGAGTACTCGAGCGTCATCATTCGCACTGAACAGGGACTGAAAGCCTGGGAGTTGACCGAACCCGACCTGGACTACCACGACCTGGAAGACCGCTCGGCCATCGGCGGCCTGCAGTCCTGGGACAAAAAGAAGGCCTTCAAGTCGCTACAGCGTCCCTTCGACCCGGACGCTCCACGATTCATCGAGTACACCGAGCACGCCAACCAGTATGATGTGGTGTTGAACCCTCACGAATCAGACCATTAATTCCGATGTATTTCACGTCTAAATGCTGACATTTGAATGGAGACGGTCCAAAGTAGTAGTTTACAGGTATGGTCGGAGAAGTTCTCCGTCGTGGAACTCCTCCGGAAGGGTATCGAACCATCGTGCCGCTAAGATTTCGTCATCGGTAACTCCTAACTGGGAAACATCGGGTATCTCACCCTCAGCTGCTGCCGCATATACCACGTATAATGCCGAGAACCATTCTTTGTCGCCATTCTCAGAGAGATAGCGCTGGTCAAGAACTACGAGTGGGGACCCAATAGTGGCGTCCAGTCCTGTTTCTTCGCGAACCTCTCGTCGAGCGGCTTCGGCTGGGATTTCGTTCGGTTCGACAGCACCTCCGGGTAAGAACCAGCCGTCTGTCCAGCTAGTCTTAACGAGTGCGATGCGCCCATCGGAGTCTCGCACTCGGGCCGAGGCTGCAACCCCGGTCCCGTCAATCGCCCACTCCTGAAGCAGTTCAAGTCTCGATTTCGGGAGTCGCAATAGTTGCTCGACACATGGGGCCTCAGGAGCGATTTCGTGGGGGTGAGACATTTGACTCCGACTTGAACGTAGCAGTACACAACTGTTTTCTTTCAATTAATTTAGTATACAAAGGTTAATGACGAATTCGCGCATACAGGGGAGTGTCACTGCGGGTGCTTAGCCGTTGAGTTGCGTTATCGCAACTGTTGTGTTGGGTTATTGGCGACGTATCTTAGATTACGTAAGGAAAACGTCTAAGGTAAGGCGACGAGCAGAGCGGAAGACTCGGATGGTTTTCCGCACAAAAGTCAGACACTTCTCGTCAAAAGTGTCAACCGACGTCCCTCGTTAGGTCGTCGTTGCGCGTATGTGATTTTACTGTCAGGTTTCGGAGGGAGTACCGGAACGTGTCAACAATCCGGTTGTCCGGCGCTAGAACAGACGGATACCGAGACTGAGCGCCCACGGAGTGGAGCCGAGTACGGAAATCGCGAGGGCACCACCTGCTAACGCGATGTTCTTCAGGAACTGCGTCATCTCGGTTTGTTGTTGGTCCTCGGGGACGGCCCAGAAGTCGTGCATCGTGAGGGCAGACACGACGAGGAATCCCGCGAGTACCAGTGCACCCACGACGGGAAGAACACCGGTGATGATGCTTAGCCCGCCGAGAACGAGCAGCGCACCTGAACCGAGCACTGAGAGCGTCGGTGCAGGCAGCCCCTTGTGCTGGGCGTATCCAGCCATCTGTTCGGTCTGCATGAAGTGATTCAGCCCCGTAAAGGCGAGCACACCGCCGAAGAGGATACGCGCGAGTAGCAGGGCAATCCCTTCGAGTCCGGAGAGGACCATTAGGCCAACACCTCCGGACGGTCCGCGGGGGAATCGATAGTCGATACAGCAGCCACAGCATCGTTCTGCATTGGCAGTTTCATTACGTTACCCAGTTCGTTTTGGAACCTATTTGTATGTTTGGCGACATTAGTGATAGTAGATGGCATCGATGTCACCGAGATATAGATGGTCTGAGACGATAGTCGAACAACAGGACAGTCGAAGAATCGGTCGAAAAGCAGAACACAGAAGCGTGTTCGGTCGGCGAAGCGATTGTACTGATAAGCAGTGCTGCTGTGTCTGTGTACGGAGAAGTCTGAACGTCTGCAAACGCGACGGCTTAGACGAGTCGTTCGATGAACGTATTGATCAGCTGAATTTCGTCGTCGTTGATTGCGTGCCCCAGGTCATCGTAGAGTCGACTGCGTACGTCCCCACCGAGCTGTTCGAACACGCGCGCAGATTCGTGAATACGGTCAGCGGCGACGTACGGATCATCGGAACTACACCCGAGGAAAACAGGTGTTCCGTCGATGAAGCCATCGTAGTCCTGTCTGGTGTCTGGACCGCGCAGGCTGCCCGATAACACCACGAGTCCGCCGTAGCGACGGGGATTTCGTGCGACGAACTCGCTCGCGAGACACCCACCTTGCGAAAATCCGAGCAGGAGCGTCCGTTCGGGGGGAATGTCGGCCGCAGCAGCTTTCTCGAGCACAGTCGAGATGCGGGCGAGACCCGACGAGAACCACGGTTCGTTGTCTTCGATTGGGGCATAACCTGAGCGGGGATACCACGTCTTGTGGGCCGCTTGCGGAGCGAGATACATCACGCCGTGATGAAGAAACTCATCGATGAGCGTGAGGATGCTCTGCGCAGTCGACCCGCGACCGTGGAGTAGAATGACGGCTGCTTCAGCCGCCTGCGGCGGGGCACCGGCTGTCTCAATTGGCTGTTCTTCATGTGGGTTCGCTTCCGAACCAGTCGAATCTGTGTTCCGCCCCATTAGTTCGTCTCCGGCGCAGAAGGGAGTTCGAGTGGCTGCAGTTGACCCTCGATCATCTCGCGGTCTTCCTCGAGCCACGGGGGGAGAAACAGCGACTGTCCGAGCGTGTCGAGGTCGGCGTCAGCTGTGAGTCCCGGCTGTTCCGTTGCGAGTTCGAACAAGATACCACCGGGCTCGCGGACGTACAGCGAGTGGAAGAAGTGTCGGTCTTTCACCCGCGACACGTCGTACTCGCGCTCCCGAAAGAGGTCGTGCCACTCGTAGAGCTGTTCTTTCTCCGGGACGCGCACAGCGACGTGGTGAATCGACCCTGCGCCCTCACGACCGAACTCGACGTCCCGGTCGAGGAGGTCGATGACGGTCGCACGGTCACCCGGTGCCCGATACCGAACCCGGTCGCCCGCCTGTTCGAGGAGTTCGAAGCCCAACGTCTCCAGCACGCTCGCGGTGACGAAAATGTTCGTCGAGAGCAGTGTCACACCGAAGATGCCGCGAATTGCATGCTGAGTTGGAACCGGTCCGTCTGCCCACGGAGTCACAGACGAGTCGCCGGTGACGAGTTCGAGTTTCGTGCCGTCCGGGTCGGAAACCCGAAGTACCGTCTCGTCGAATCGTTCGGTCGGTCCCGTGACGGCGACGTCGTGTTCGACGAGGCGGTCTCGCCAGTAGGACACCGAGTTCGGTGGGATCACCAGTGCGGCGGTGCTAATCTGCGGTTTTCCGATCCTGCCGTCGTTCTCCGCGGGGTACGGAAAGAACGTCAATCCAGTGCCGGGGGAGCCGGTTTCGTCACCGTAGAAGAGGTGACGCGTAAACTTCTCGTTGAAGTTCACCGTTTGCTTGATGAGACGCAGACCAAGCACGTCTGTGTAGAAGTTGACGTTCGTCTGAGCGTCGCGAACAATACCTGTGATGTGGTGGATGCCGGGCGTGTCTGTGAGCATGTGTGGTGGTTCGTTGAGTAGGTTGGAAAGCGAATCGGCTCTGCGCTGGTTGCAGGTGGGCTTAGTCCAGTCCACCTGCACCAGACTGCACATCGGGGAGCGATTTCCGTTCGACTGGAAAGCCGAGTTCCTCGAGTGCAGCTTCGAGGTGTTCTGCCTTGGCGAACGATGCACCGACTTGGAGGCGTTTCTGCTGGGCGAGTGCAAGCACCTCACCGCGTCGGTCGTCGGGAATCTCGAATTTGTCCGTTGCAAGTTCGATGACGAGCCCGTTGTGGTCGGTCGTATACAGCGAGTGGAAGATTCCCCGGTCGAACTCGTTGTAGTGGTGGCCGTGTTCTTCGAGACCAGCACGAATCTCTTCGAGGCGTTCGGGCTCGTACCGGAAGGCAATGTGGTGGACACCGCCAATTGGTGTTCGCAATCGACCGGTGTTCGACTCACGGCCTTCCTTGACGAAGAACGTGAGCATGCGTCCGTCACCGGTATCGAAGAACAGGTGGGTAATATTCGGTGCGTCGAGGTTGGGCTGTTTGAGGACGAGCGGCATTCCGAGTACGTCCCGATAGAACGTAATCGTGTCCTCGATATTGCTCCCGATGATTGAAATATGGTCCGTGCCGGTCACGTGGAATGCACTCTCCGGCAGGTCGGCGGTCACGGGCGGGTCAGTGGATGTGGATTGGTTATCAGTCATGGTTTCACTATGTTACTTAGTTCGTACCCGAACCACTATAAACACTCGCGGACAAAGATACCACCAGGTGACAGCGATGTCGGTACCAAAAGACGATTCGGAAGAAAAGGACATTCTGAGTGAAGAAGAATGCCAAGTAATCGATTCGATCAGCCAACTCGGATCACAGTGGAGACTGCTTGTACTCTACGACCTCCAACACAGCGAGAAGCGATTTAACGAGCTCAAGCGCTCGACCGGAGCGTCGAGTCGGACGCTCTCACGCGTCTTGGACGACCTCCAAGAGTTAGGATACGTCAATCGCCGTCTCGAAGAAGATGCGCCCGTCGCAACGTACTATAGTCTCACTACAAAGGGTGAATCGCTCTGTCCCGTGTTCGACGAACTGGAGAACTGGACGAGGGAATGGGCAGGGGAGTCGGCCGCTGATGCAAACTCGACCGACTAATCGCTGCTTTGTGGGGGTGTATCTTACAGAGAGCCGAGGCGAGCATCCACGACACGGGTCGTGGGTACTGAGCCCGTCTCTCCGAGTATTATTCTGCGCTGCTTGCGTTGAAGCTCTCTAACACGAGTTCGTAGAACCCGGTCCGTTCACTGAAGTGTGCCGCTTGTTCGGGAGCGACTTCCTTCGTCCAGTCTTTCAGCATCTCGGAAGAGACGGTGAACCACGAGGTCAAGTCGACGCCAGCCTGTTCCATCCGGGACATAGCTGCCTGCTCAGCTCGGTCGTTGAGCGAGCCCGACGCGTCGAGCACCGCCTGGACGTTGTATCCTTCTTGAGCCGCGCTAATTGCCGGGAACGCCACGCAGACTTCGGTGAGAATACCGGCCATGATCAAGTTCGACCGACCCGTCGCCTCGACGGCCTCGACGAACGCTGGGTCATCCCATGCGTTGACGAGTGAGCGGTCGATTACCTCGACTTCCGGGAACATCTCGTTCAGCTTGGGGAGGAGCGGACCGTTCGGACCCTCGGCGCGGCTGGTAGTGAGCACGACCGGAAGGTCGTACAGCTTTGCGACCTCGGCGAGCGCGAGAACGTTGTTGCGGAGCGAAACCGTATCCTGATTCTCGACGCCCTGCAGCAGCCCAGTCTGGTGGTCGATCAGGAGCAGTGCAGCGTCGTCCTCGTCAAAGAACGGACTCGATTTGTCGTCGGTATCGGTTGGTGCCATTGCAAATAGTAGTTACAGGCCGATGCACATAAAATGTCAAGTAACATACAAACAATTAGGTTGCATCGTCTTCACCTGGTAGTCGTAATACGACTGTCAAATAAGAGGCTCTATGTGCCGTCCTTACGGGTTTTGAAACAACACACTCTGAATCCAGTCAGACGATTCGGAGGGGGTGAGCCCAAATATTCTAATTTTCTGACCACTCTATTTAGTCTGGAAGTCCGCGAACTCGACAGCCATTCCGAAGTCACCGGCATGGTCTATCGAGATCTGGTGGGCATCTTCGGCACCATCTGCTGCCCAGTCACGCTGTAGTTCGTAGAGTACCTGTGCCCACGTAACTGGCGTTACACCCGCCTCGACCATTCGTTGCATCGAATATTCGTGATCTGCGGTCGTCCGCCCGCCACAGGCGTCGGCCACGACATAGACGTCGTATCCTGCCTCCATGGCCGAAAGGGCGGCGAAACAGACGCACACTTCCGTCCAGAGGCCAGCCATGACCAGTCGGTCACGTCCGGTTGCCTCGACTGCTTCGACGTACGCTTCGTCCTCCCACGAATTCATCGTTGTCCGGTCAATCACCTCCTCGTTCGGGAACGTCTCCCGTATCTCATCGAAGAGCGGTCCATTGTACTCTTTGGTGATGCTCGAAAGGACGACCGGAATATCGTACGCCTCGGCCGTCTTTGCGAGACCAGCAACGTTGTTTCGGAGGGCACCGGTTTCGATGGTATTGACGCCGAGTACCATCTCGGGTTGGTGGTCGATGAGTGTTATCGCGCAGTTCTGCTGTGTGAGTAACTGATCGCTTGGAGTTGCAGTCGCGTTTACCATGGTAATCCTCACCCGATATCCACGTACTCAGGGTCCCGTAGCAGTCTGATTGCTCGAAGCTTTGTACGAGACGTCTCTGTGTACAGATTTCCCCGAGTACAGTGCTATCGAGTACCTGTCTATTCGATGTATCCCATATTAAATAATGACAAACGACAATATCAATGACAAACTGCTCAGCCGACGAGACCGACAGGTAGTCAGCAATCAATGTGCTCCCCGTTTCGTAGTTTTAGACTATTACCTGTTCGTACGATAGGACACATGCTCTGCGAACCGCACAAGCTCTCTCGTGGAGATAAGGTAGTTTCCCACGTCTCGCTCGAAGCCTGTTTGGGTTTATCCACTCCCACTCACTGAGGCCGACCCCAGTGTTGGGTTCCGTAGGATGGCCACAGAGAAGTCATTTCAGGTCTGGTATCGATGAATCAGCCCACACTACATCGCTGCGAAGTCTTCGCCGGAGTCGGGGAGGTATTCGATGATACTTCGGTGGGCTCCGAACTCGCTGATAATCGTCTGGAGTGCATCGACGACAGTTGCGATATCGCGGTTGAGTTCGTGTTCACGGTACGTTCCACCGTCCTGACCACGATGTTCCATGTGGGAGAGCGTAAGGTTGAGAATCTCGAAATCGGAGAGAAAACTGCGCATTCGACGGGCTGTTCGAGGGTCTCGGCCCTTGAAATTACAGAGTTCTTTGTAGCGCTGGTAGACAACACGCGAGCGGGCGGGAGTGGCGCTTTCGGCGGCGAGCGTCGTCAACGCATAGAGCGTGAGTTGCTCGTGTTCGGTGAGGTCGCGCATGATATCCATACTCTGTTGCGCTTCGAGTTTTTCCTGGGCTCGTTCGACATGGTCAGTCGTCACTGTCTCTGCGTTCTCCGCGCGAGCGAGATCGCCTGCTTTCCGGAGCAGTGTGATTGCTCGTCGGGCGTCACCACCGTCCTGTCGACCGAGTGCAGCGCACAACGAGATTACCCCGTCTTCGATTGCATTCTCGTGGAACGCAATATCGGCCCGCTGTTCGAGGACTTTCTGGAGTTCCTCGGTGCCATACGGAGGAAACGAAATCTCAGTCTCACAAAGTGACGACTGGACTTTTGCGTCGAGTTGCTCTCGAAACGTCGAGTCGTTACTGATGCCAATGAGACCGAGCTGAATATTGTCGATATACCCGTTGTTGTCCGCGCGCGTGATTTGGTAGAGGAACGTGTCGTCCGTGATGTGGTCGATCTCGTCGAGAACGATGATAACGGTCCCAGAGAGTTTATTCAACTCATCCCAGAGCAAGCGATAGACCTTGGACTGCGGATGACCGGTTTCGGCGATGTGATGTTCGGGTTCTCGAAGGTTATTGACCAGACTAATTGCAGCCTGGTAACTCGTACTGAGACCATCACAGTTGAGCGAGATAACGGAGAGATCAACGCCGAAGTGTTCCGCCGACTCCCGGAGTTCGTTGAGCAAGAAATTCGTGACCGCGGTCTTTCCCACACCGGTCTTGCCATAGATGAAGATGTTATCGGGGTACTCACCATTGATGATTGGTTGTAGGGCTGCTTCGTACTCCTCGATCTCGTTATCTCGCCCAACGATGTCGTCCGGTACATACTCGACCTTAAGCGTATTCCGTCGCTTATAGAGCGTATCGTCCGGCTGAAATCGAGGAGCCATGTTGTGGTCAACTGATTCAGTATTAAATTATAATTGTTTCGACCACCGTTTCCACTATTTCCAGTATAACCACCACTGAGCGATGGTTCCACTATTCGTATTTGACCCCGTTGTTTTCAGTATATCGCGAGCAAGTTGTGGAGGTTGTTACGGTGCTGGTGTCAGGGGAGGGTGAGATCCCCAGCGAGAGACCAACCCCACTATTTCCAGTAAATGATTCGGAACACGACGGTGGGGAGACACCCCACCATTTCCAGTAAACCTCTGTTGCCCAAGAACCAAGACATCACGTGAGAGTAGACCAGTGGGTTCCAGTATTTCCAGTAAACGATTCTTTATATACTAGAGACACACCGCTGTTTCCAGTAAAATGGTGTGCAAGTAGAATCGCCCGACGGTGTCGAGTTTGAATAATCGAATATGACGCAACACCCCCTCCCCACCATTTCCAGTAAAGGGCCACGAAAGTGAGTCATGTGCTTAGAGTAAACAATGAATTTAGGAAAAGTTTATATATGTATGGTCCGAGTTGGTCCGTAGGATAGCTAGTGTAGATTTTGTGAGGTGGTGGCTAGTACTGAAACTAATCTCAGCGATAACTTAGCAGACCGTTTCTTTCGGTTTTACTGGAAATAGTGGGGGGAGAGTGGGGGTTGCGACAGCGCCGTCTCGTCATGTAAGCATCTTAGTGGAAACAGTGGGGCCTGTCAAGTGTCAGACGGCACCCGGGCACTAAACGGCCAGGGAGGGTACGAGGGAAGATACGAGAGGAGATACAAGAGCCGCACGTGATTAGGACCGACCAACACCAGACAGTTGTGACGA
>NZ_JBZRPK010000223.1:0-2081 GCF_058382125.1 Haloferax sp. s1 | reverse complement strand
CAAATCGAGCACCTTCCTCTTCGAAGGCGGCATCCGCGAGTTCGTCGAGTACCTGAACGAGACGAAGGCGGCGCTCCACGACGGCCTCATCTACTACGAAGACGAGTCCGAAGGCATCGAGGTCGAAATCGCCATGCAGGCGACCGACGAACTGCAAGGTTCCATCCACGCCTTCGCCAACAACATCAACACGCGCGAAGGCGGGACGCACCTGACCGGGTTCAAGACCGCGCTGACCCGCGTCGTCAACGACTACGCGAACTCCGAGGGGATGCTCTCGGACCTCGACGGCGACAATCTCCGCGGCGAGGACGTTCGTGAGGGTCTCACCGCCGTCATCTCGGTCAAGCACCCCGACCCGCAGTTCGAGGGGCAGACGAAGACGAAACTCGGCAACTCCGAGGTTCGTGGTATCGTCGAAAGTGTCACTCACGAGCAACTCGGGACGTTCTTCGAGGAGAACCCGGACACGGCGACGGCCATCATCTCGAAGGCCGTCGAGGCCGCTCGCGCCCGCAAAGCCGCAAAGCAGGCCGAGGAACTCACGCGCCGCAAGTCCGCACTCGAATCAACGTCGCTGCCGGGCAAACTCGCGGACTGTCAGACGCGCGACCCCACGGAGTCCGAACTGTTCGTCGTCGAGGGTGACTCCGCAGGTGGCTCCGCGAAACAGGGCCGCGACCGCAAGTTCCAGGCGATTCTTCCCCTCCGCGGGAAGATTCTGAACGTCGAGAAACACCGTCTCGACCGAATCCTCGAAAACAACGAAGTTCGAGCGCTCATCACCGCCATCGGCGCGGGTATCGGCGACGAATTCGACATCGAGAAGGCGCGCTACCAGCGCATCATTCTGATGACTGACGCCGACGTTGACGGAGCACACATCCGAACGTTGCTCCTGACGCTTCTGTACCGGCACATGCGCCCCCTCATCGAAGCGGGCTACGTCTACGCGGCGCAACCCCCGCTGTACCGCGTTCGCTACCGCGGCAACACCTACGATGTGATGACCGAGGAGGAACGTGACCGCATCATCGAAGAGAAGTGCAACGGCAACCCCACGCAGGTCCAGCGGTTCAAGGGTCTCGGCGAAATGAATCCCGACCAACTGTGGGAGACGACGATGAACCCCGAAAACCGCGTCCTCAAGCGCATCACTGTCGAGGACGCCGCCGCGGCCGACCGCATGTTCAATATCCTGATGGGCGACGCCGTCGGTCCGCGAAAGCAGTTCATCAAGGACCACGCGACAGACGCCGAGTGGGTAGATATCTAATATGAGTTCTGACGCACCAGATACATTCGAACCCGACGCGGGCATCGCGGCGGAAGTGAAGAACGCACGCATCGAAGACGAGATGGAACAGTCGTACATCGACTACGCGATGTCGGTCATCGCGGGTCGCGCACTCCCCGACGTGCGCGACGGTCTCAAGCCGGTCCACCGGCGTATTCTCTATGCGATGCACGAGGCTGGCGTGACCGCCCACTCGTCGCACCGAAAGTCCTCGTCCATCGTGGGCGAGACGATGGGTGACTACCACCCGCACGGCGACTCCGCCATCTACGACGCCCTCGCGCGCATGGCGCAGGATTTCTCCATGCGCTACCCCCTCGTCGACGGGCAGGGGAACTTCGGGTCCGTCGACGGCGACCCACCGGCCGCGATGCGGTACACGGAAGCGCGGATGTCCCCCATCGCCGAGGAACTCCTCGAAGATATCGACAAGGACACCGTCGACTTCCAGTCGAACTACGACGACCGCATGCAGGAACCGACGGTCCTCCCGTCGTCGTTCCCGAACCTGCTCGTCAACGGTTCGTCGGGTATCGCGGTCGGGATGTCCACGAACATTCCGCCGCACAACCTCGGTGAGGTCATCGACGCCACCGTCGAACTCATCGAGAACCCCGACGCGACCGTCACGGACCTGATGGAACACGTCAAGGGCCCCGACTTCCCGACCGGCGCGAACATCGTCGGTCGAAACGCGGTCCACAAGGCGTACAAGACGGGTCGCGGCCGCGTTCGCGTCCGCGCCGACTACGACGTGTTCGAAGAGGAAGGCCGAATCGTCATC
>NZ_JBZRPK010000224.1:0-2099 GCF_058382125.1 Haloferax sp. s1 | reverse complement strand
TTCACGACGCGACGGTCACCGACGGTGAGGTCTTCGAAAGCGTCCGCGGAACGACCGAATACCTCGAACCCGGCACGCACGAGAACGTCGAAATCACCCTCGACACGCCGCTCGAAGAGTCTGGCACGCTCGTTCCGATGGCGCACAGAGACACCAACGGCAACGAGGCCTACGACTTCCTGACCAGCGAAGGCGCTGACGACGGTCCGTACGTGGCGAATGGCAGCGCGGTCGTCGACACGGCGGCCTACACGGTCGAAGGCACGGACACCGGGACGCCGATGGAGACTGAGACGATGACAGACGACGAAATGACGGACGACGAGATGGGCGACACGACCGACGAACCGACGACCGATTCGTCCGCCGAAGCGCCCGGATTCGGTCTCGTCGTTGCCCTCATCGCCCTTGTCGCGGCGGCACTTATCGCCGCCCGGCGTCGGTAATCGGGTTCCGCTGACCTACCCTCGTACAACCCTCCAAACACCCACTTTTCGTACGCCGCGCGGGCAACAAAGCCCCTCTCCGCGCGGCACCGGCCCCGTTTGGGGTTATTTTGATGAACTCATTCGACTCGCGTAGTCCCACGTATGCAACTTCGTGGGCCGGATTCGAATCGTCACTTCGTCGCGCTCGGGCGACAACAGTCGCTCGGCCAGCGGGGTATCGTCGTCACCGAGATAGCGGCCGATAAGCCGCCGGAGCACCGTCTTTTGCTCGTCGGCTTCGACGGTCGTGGTTCCCCGTCCGCGGACGCCGCGATACGGCGGGTCGTTCGTCGAGATTTCGAAGGCGACGTCGTCGTGTGCGCGAAGGAACCGAACCACGTCGGCGTCGGCCGAGGTGGCGCATCGAAGTTCGGACTGCTCGGCGTCCCACTCGTACCACAACGAGAGCATCCAGAGGTCGTCCGCCGGGGTTCGACACGAGAGTCTGACGGGAATCGTCGTCATCGTCAGGAACTCCTCGACGCGTTCGCGCGACCACGGGCCGGATGGCTCAGGACCGTTCATAGTGGGATGTTCGCGGGCCAGGGGCTAAGGTACGGTGGCTGTCTGCCTGTTAGGCAGCCCACGCGAGCCCGGGCTACCGGAGGCCGACGAATCCTTCTCTCGTCCGCAGGACAACTGTCCCGTTGGATAGTATCGGACCGGATTTGGGTACGGCAGGAAGGGCTGTTCGTTTGTCTATTTCCCCGGACTCAGCGTCGACGATGGCGAGTCTGGGTTGGTGGTCGTCTTCCTCCGCGTAGACGCCGACGTAGAGTTTCCCATCACACAGTGTCGCCGCCGTCTGTCCGGTCGCAGCAGGATGGAGGTCACGGAACCCGAGCGTCCAGTCGATGGTTCCGTCGTCAGCGTGAAGGGCGGTGAGTGCTCCTCCGAACTGCGTCAGATACACGTGAGCTTCATCGATGGCGGCGATTCGGACGCTCCTGCTGTCGCCCTGTTCGTTGACCCATCGTGGGTCTCGTTTCTCTTCGAGGTCGTAGACGGCCACCCGACCGTGGGCCGATGTGTAAAGTAGTTCGTCGTAGATGACCGGGGCGGCGGACATCGTCCGGGACGACCCGGACCAGTGGGTCGAATCGGTCCAGTCGGTCTCCCACCGATATTCACCGGTTTGCGTATCGAAGACGGTGAACCCGTCTGACTTCGGGTGGACCAGCGTGCGGGCCGTTGCAGCCGGGGGGACCAGAGTGAGTGTTGACCCCCCAAACCGTGTTTTCCACTCGACCTTCCCATCCGGCGTGAACCCGTACGCCATCGAGGTCGAATGACTCGTCGGTGTTGCTACGTGGACGAGACCTCCCGCAACGACGGGTTGCAGCGGTGGGTGACTTGACATATCTTCGCTCCACGACCACAATTTCTCGCCACCACTGAGACTCCACGCATCCAGTTGCATCCCGTCTGTTCCGTCGTAGTGGCTGAATAGTCGGCTGCTCGTGGCAACTACGACGTGCTCCGGACCGACCTTGGAGAAGCGTTGGGAGGACGTCCCATTTCGAGTGGTGAGGAAATCGAATTGGACGCCATCCGGGTTGACGGTGGATTCACTGGCGACCACGAGGCCGTTCGTAGTTACTGGCTCTGGCA
>NZ_JBZRPK010000225.1:0-2100 GCF_058382125.1 Haloferax sp. s1 | reverse complement strand
TTTTGACACCTCCGCGGATGGGCGCGTGGCAGTCTGTCCGGCAGCGGCCCCGTTCGAGCGACTGGCGCGTGCGATGACACCCGATGCGGCGCAAGCGTTCGAAGGGCGCATCGACGAGGCTGCAGGTGAGTTCGACCACGTACTCGTCGACGCACCGTTGCTCACATCGAACCCGACGGTCGCCGCCGCGACGGCCTGTGACCGGGTTGCGCTCGTCGCACCGGCAACCGCCCGAGGAGCAGACGCTGTCGGTCGGCTTACCGCACGCGTCGCCGACATCGGTACCGAAGTCGACGCCGTTGTTTCGACGTTCGGGTCGCTCGGCGATGCCGATGCTATCGTTCCTGAAACCGAGTCGGACGCTATCGCAGACGCGCCAGCGTGCCGCGATGACCGCGAACTCGCGGCGAGTATCGCGGCTGTCGCGTCGGTGCTCCTCGACGAAGAATTGGACTCGGTGACGAAATCCGGCAGCGTTCTCACATCTGTCGGCGAATACATCCGTCGCTGAAAACCGTTTGCGGCGTCTTCTCTTCGGGACAGAACGGAAGCTATCAGCTCGAAGTGTACAAAACGGGAGGTGGGTGGGGAGGCGTTTGTCCCGTGTTAGAACTGCATATCGGTGACCGAGCTCATGGTCTCGGCCAATGAATCGCGCTTTGCGACCGCCGCGTCGGTGCGGTCTGTAAGCGCGCCCTCGACGGCTTCGACGAGGGGGTCGATGGGGTCGTGCGTCTCGACGTAGGTCGCGAGGGCGAACTCCGACGGCTCTGCTTTGGTGAGCGCGAGCGCGTCGGCGCGCGAGATGTGTCCGTCTATCCAGTCGCGGACGATGCGTCGCGCTTCGGGGGCGAGGGGGGTCACGCCCGCTTCGCCACAGCGATGCAACACTTTCGCTGCCGTGACTGGGGCGACACCCGCTTCGCGCGCGCACTCACCGAGCGATCTGCCTGACCCGTGTGCTTCGACAACCCGCTCCGCTGTCGCAGGCGCGCAGGGGAGCGCGTCTGCGTGTGCGTCGAAACGCTCGCGGAGTGAAACACCGGTATCATCGACAGTCGGTACGTAACGCGGGCGCTGTTCGGTTGTCGTTGTCTCCAGTTCAGCGGCAATATCCGACAGCCCCATCGCTCGGTGGTCTCGTCCTTCCAAACAAAAGCGTTGCTAATCGATATCAAATTAGATACTGTAACCTACCGATTACCGGTAGGCTCTACCTCCCGAATATGGGTGAAATGGCCCGTTCCAACCTGTGTTTAAATACCTCTTCGGAACTGATTTTCAAATGTGATGAGCGAAGCACGTTCCCCCCAGGGTTGCCCCGAATGCGATGGACACCTCGGCGCCGAAGCCGGCGAGACAGTCTGTACCGACTGCGGACTCGTCGTCTCGGAGTACCGCATCGACCACGGTCCCGAGTGGCGCTCGTTCGCCGACGACGACCGAAACCCCGCCCGTACGGGCGCACCACTCACTCGGTCCCGTCACGACCGCGGCCTCTCGACCGAAATCGGTCGGTCGACGCGTATCAAAGGTCGTAAGCGTCGGAAGTTCGCCCGTCTGCGCCGTCAGCACAATCGCGCTCGAATCTCCTCGAAGCGCGAGCGGAATCAGGTGTACGCCTTCACCGAAATCCGTCGCGTGACGGGTGCACTCGGTCTGCCAAACCACATCCGCGACCAGGCCTGTTCGCTGTTCGAATCGGCGCAGAACGAAGACCTCCTCCGCGGCCGGTCGCTCGAAGGGTTCGCCGCCGCCTGTGTCTACGCCGCCTGCCGCGTCGCCGGAATCTCCCGGAGCGTCGAGGAAGTCTGCGACGTCTCGAAATCGACGGAATCCGAGCACCAAGCGGCCTACCGCGCCCTCAACCGCGACCTCGGTCTCCCCGTCGCGCCCGCTGACCCGACCGAGTACCTGCCGCGATTCGCGACGAAACTCGACCTCGACCGCGACACCGAACGCCGGGCGCGCGAGTACGTCGCCGAAGCGCGCGATGACGGTCTCGTCGCTGGCAAGAACCCCTGTGGCGTCGCCGCAGCGTGTCTCTACACGGCCGCTCGCGACCTCGGCGAAGACTGCACGCAATCGGACGCCGCCGCC
>NZ_JBZRPK010000226.1:0-2117 GCF_058382125.1 Haloferax sp. s1 | reverse complement strand
GAACCGTCCTCGGGAACCGCGGTGCGTCGGGCATCGACGGTATCGTCTCGTCGGCGCTCGGTGCCGGGTCGGCGACGACCGACCACCTGACGCTTCTCACCGGCGACCTCGCGTACTACCACGACATGAACGGCCTGCTCGCCCTCGGCCGTCTCGGCGTGGATGCAACAATCGTCCTCGTCAACAACGACGGCGGCGGCATCTTCCACATGCTCCCCATCGAGGAGTACGAACCGCCGTTCACCGACCAGTTCAAGACGCCGCACGGTCTCGACTTCGAGGCGACAGCAGACCTCTACGACCTCTCGTTCGACTCGGTCGGCACCGACGAGTTCCGCGACGCCTACGCCGACTCCGTCGCATCCGACGGGACCGACGTGCTCGAAGTTCGCACCGACGCCGAAATCTCACATCGCGTCCGCGAGGACCTCCGCGAGCGCGTCGTGAACAAGTTAACCGACTGACTTTTCAGCGACGGATTTTATCGTGGTCGTATGCCCTCCACGCGAACTGCCTACGTTGTTGCAGTCGCCGTCGGGTTGCTTGCGGGCATTTCGAGCGGCGTCCTCGTCGGGCTGACGTCGTGGTTGACGAGTCCGCGCGGGCCGCTTCGGAGCTAAGTTACTCGCCCGTGTTCGACCGAGCCGTCTCCGTCGCAGGCCCCGTGAGTCGGGTTGCGACCCCGTAGAGTCCGGCATCGAGCAGTACCGAAAGCCCGCCGATGACGCCACCGATGATGCCCGCGAGCGACCCGACAAAGAGCACGATGAGGGCGAACGAGGCGACCTGCGAGATATTCTGTGCGAGGTTGGCGAAGGACGAGACGGCCCGTGTGGGTTCCAGCAAGAAGTCGATGAGAAAAAGAACGACGACGATACCGAGGACGAACGCCGACCCGATGCGCGCGCCGCCGACGAATCCGTACCAGGCGAGCGACCGCAGTCCGCCCTCGGGTCGGTCGTCGAGACCGCCAGCACGCAGCGACCGTCGGGTCGAAGCCACGGCCAGCACCCACAGATAGCCGAAGACGAGCACACCCGGAAGCGTTCCGAACCCGGAGAGCGACCCCGCAAGCCCGCCGTTCGTATGGGCGATAAAGAGGAGAACGAGACTGAGAATCACGAGGTTGAACGTCGAAACGACCCAGACCTCGAACGAGTCGGCGTCACCCATGGGCGAGCACCTCGGCGAGGGCGACTAAGACGAGAACTACTCCGGCGGTCGCGCCGTAGGATTTGCTGAGAAGTTCGCTTTGGGAGGCACTCGGTCGCTCACCTCTCAGCCGGAGGACGACGAGCGTCCGAACGAACGAGCCGAGCACGAAGACGATGACGGCGGCGAGTTTCACCGTCAGCACCGTCCCCCACCGCGTCGTCGGTCCCGGCGGGCCGAGCGTGCCGAGGTTTCCGACGCCCGTGACGAGTAGCAGACCCATCGTTCCCCAGAAGGCCCATTCGTAGGTCGTTGCGAGCGAGCGTCGCCCACCGTCCGCGAGCCGCTCGGTCGAGCGGTCGGATGTGCGGAGTGCGGCCCACACGAACACTGCACCCCCGAAAATGAGCGCCATCCCCGAGACGTGGACGAATCGCACGAGGAGCGACGAGGCCAGAGACATGCTAGTTGCAATAATTGGAATGATGACAGATATACTTGGGTACAGCGCGGGCAGTGCGGTTGTTCCGGCTGTCGGTGCCGACGTGGTCCACTCGCGCCGACGTCGCAAGCGAATCTTTTTGCGCCGCCCGCGCCGCCACTCGATATGGTCTCTGAGATTTTCGACCCCGACCGCTGGGAACCGGTTGACGGCTCTGAGGCGTTCGACGACATCACCTACCACCGCGCCGTCGACATTCCGGCGGTTCGAATCGCATTCGACCGACCGGAAGTCCGAAACGCCTTCCGTCCGGGAACAGTTGACGAACTCTACGCTGCGCTCGACGACGCACGCAAGCGCGCCGACGTGGGCTGTGTTCTCTTGACCGGAAACGGCCCCTCGGAGAAAGACGGCGGCTGGGCGTTCTGTTCCGGCGGCGAGCAGTCAGTTCGCGGCGGCTCGGGCTACGAGTACCGCGACGACGACGAGGCCGACGTGTACGACGACCCGCTCGTCGGCGAGG
>NZ_JBZRPK010000227.1:0-2120 GCF_058382125.1 Haloferax sp. s1 | reverse complement strand
TCGCCGCCTCCGCCGGAAGCGACGCCGCGAGCGAAATATCTTCGGGCCTGACGCCGAAGTACGCCGGCGACCCGGCGATGGCTTCCAGTTCGTTCGTGGTCGGCAGCGGAATCTCGAAGCCGTCGTGCTGGACGACGAACTGGCCATCCCGACCAAGCACATCTACCGGGAGAATGTTCATCGCAGGACTGCCGATGAACTCGGCGACGAAGCGCGTCGCCGGGTAGTCATACAGCAGTTGCGGCGGGTCGACCTGCTCGATTTGGCCGTCGTTCAAGACCGCGACACGGTCACCGAGCGTCATCGCCTCGGTCTGGTCGTGAGTGACGTAGACTGTCGTCGTCTGCAACTCTCGGTGGAGTTCGAGGAGTTCGGTCCGCATCTCGACGCGCAGTTTCGCATCGAGGTTCGACAGTGGTTCGTCGAGGAGGAACACTTCAGGTTCTCGGAGGAGCGCACGCCCAATCGCGACTCGCTGCCGCTCTCCCCCGGAGAGTGCTTTCGGTTTCCGGTCTAGCAGGTCGGTGATGCCCAGCGTCTCGGCGACTTCGGCGACTTGCTCGTCGTCTCCCGACCGGTTGAACTGTCCGTTCGAGTCGAGGCCGAACGTCATGTTCTCCGCGGCGGTCATGTGCGGATAGAGCGCGTAGTTCTGAAACACCATCGCCACGTTTCGCTCGTGGGGTGGCAGGTCGTTGACGACCGTCTCCCCGATGGTGAGCGCGCCGTCAGTGATGGATTCGAGACCAGCAAGCATCCGCAACGTCGTCGACTTTCCGCACCCGGACGGGCCGACGAAGACGAGGAATTCTCCGTCGTTGACCGACAGGTCGATGCCTTTGACAGCCGCAACGTCGCCGAAATGTTTCGTGAGTGTATCGAGTTCGATGTGTGTCATGTGTTACTTTTGTTGAATCGCGAATGTTTCGAGGAGCGGTCGGTGCAGGACGATAAGCACGAAAAGCGGCGGAATCAGCGCAATCACGGCCCCGGCCATGATAAGCCCCCACTCCGTGAGTCCGGACTGACTCGCGCCCTGGAGGAATTTGATACCGACTTGGACGACCTGTTTCGACTGGTCGCTGACGACAATAAGCGGCCAGAGATACTGATTCCAGGCGTAGATGAACGTAATCACGGAGACGCCCGCAATCATCCCTTTCGACATGGGAATCAACACCTGCACGAGGAAGGCGAGTGGTCCCACACCGTCGAGTCGAGCGTTTTCGACCAGCGACTCGGGAATCGACATGAAATGCTGGCGGAAGAGGAATACGGCGGTCGCACTCGCAATATATGGTCCGGTGATTGCCAACAACGAATTCGCCCAGCCGAGGTCGGCCATCAGTTGGAACAGCGGGACGATTCGAACCGGAACCGGAACCAGCAACGTCAGGAGGACGAACGTGAAGACGGCGCGCTCGTAGGGGAACCGGTAGTACACCAGTGCGAGCGCGGCGAGAAGCGAGAGCGTGACCTTCCCGACGACGATGACGATGGACATCACGGCCGAGTTGACCATGTACTGCATGAGGTTGTACTCAGCCAGGGCCGTCTCGTAGTTCGACAGGCCGGCACTCCCAATGCCGAGATTCGTCACTTCGTACACCTCGGTCGTCGATTGGGTGCTCATGATAACTGCGAGGATGAGCGGCAGTCCGACGAGGATAATCGACCCGATGAGTGCGATGTGCACGAACAGGTCACCCTCGAAGAGTGTCGCCAGCATCGACCGTTGTGTCTGTTGGGTAGGTTCTGTCTGCTGTGTGGCTTCTGTGTGTTGTTGAGTGGTTTCTGTGTGTGTTACCATGGATTAGGCTCCGTAGTGTGCGTGCCGGTCGGAAAACCGGAGTTGGATGTACATCAGAAGCGAAACGATGACGAACAGAATCGTCGATTCCGCGGACGCCTGCCCGAGACTGTTGAACTCGAAGGCATCGCGGTACAGCTTGAAGATGAGCAGGTTCGTCGCGGTGTTCGGTCCACCACTCGTCATGAGGTCGACGAGCGGGAACGTTCCGAAGAACGCGTAGATGGTGTTCATCACGACGAGGAACGTCAGCGTCGGCGAGATAAGCGGGATGTACACCCTGTCTCTTATACACATCTCCGAGCCCACG
>NZ_JBZRPK010000228.1:0-2142 GCF_058382125.1 Haloferax sp. s1 | reverse complement strand
GCGTAAACCGCTTCCGCACCTTTGCTGATGCGTTCGCGCGCTTCAGCGCCGCTCATTCCGGGTCCGGAGACGCCGAAGGTGACGGGCTTATCGCGGTCTAGCGAGACCTCGGTCAGGGACTTCGCCGCCGCGTCGGCGATAACCTCGTCGTGGTTGGTGTCGCCGGTGACGATTGCGCCGACGACGGCGACAGCGTCGATGTCGTCACGGCGGGCGAGTCGGTCGGCCGCGAGCGGGGAGTCGTACGCGCCGGGGACGTGAATCGTCTCGACGACCTCTGCATCGCGTTCGGCGGCGGCGTCGTGTGCCGCCTCCTTCATCTGTTCTGTGACCGATGAGTTGAATCGGGCCACTACGAGTCCGAGAGAGACCATAGCCGACCCTTCCCGTGCCGGATAAAAGAACTACCGACACCCACCGAAATTACCCTTGTCGCCGACTTGCAAACATAACAGTTGTATTGTCGGCGCGGGGATGGGTGGACATGAGTACTGACAGTGGGACCGAAACGGTGACCCGGTCCCGTGCCCTCCTGGCACTCGTCGGCGCAGTTGTCGTCGCCCTCCTCGTCCGTCTCGTCTCGCTCGGCGGACGAATCTTCCACTGGGACGAGGGGCGCGTCGGCTACTGGATTCTCCGCTATCACGAGACTGGCGAATTTTCGTACCGTCCGATAATTCACGGCCCGTTCCTTCCCGTCGTCAACGACTACATCTTCGCGGTACTCCCGGCGTCGGACTTCAGCGCCCGCCTTCCAGTCGCCATCGTCGGCGGCCTACTCCCGCTTTCAGTGTGGCTCTTCCGCGAGCACCTTCGACGTGACGAGATGGTGGCGCTCGCGGTCTTCTTCGCCGCCAATCCGCTTCTCGTCTACTACTCCCGGTTCATGCGAAACGACGTGCTCGTGGCGACGTTCTCGGTTTTCGCCCTCGGGTTCGCCGTCCGCGCCTACGATACCGGCCGCCTCGCGTATCTCATCCCGGCAGGGGCCTCGTTCGCCACCGGCACGGCGGCGAAAGAGAACTACGTCGTCTACCTGCTTTGTTTCCTCGGAGCGGCGTTCCTCGTCTTCGACCATCGACTGCTCGCACGCACGTCAGCGGGAGATTCCGCCCGAGACATCCTCTTTTCCGAACTCCCTGCGAGTATCCGTGACCGCCTTCGCGCCCGCGGAGCGGGCAGTCTCGGATACGGCGTAATCCGGTTCGGCGCTGGTGTGCTCGGCGGTTTGCTCGCGTTCTTCCTCGTGTTCGTGTTCTTCTACGCGCCCCGTCCGGACCTCTGGAACGTGTTCGGAAACCAGGCGGCGCTCCCCGGGGTCATCGAAACCGGGACCGTTGGTGTAATCACCGAGATGGTGGATAGTTGGATTGGTGGCGGACACCAGTCGCACGACTATCTCCCGTACCTGAAGGACTTCCTCGAAACGTTCGTCTACGGCGCGCCGGTGCTCATCGTCTTCGCGCTCGTCGGCATCATCGTCGACCGCTACGGTGTCGTCGCGGGCCGAATCCGCTGGCTCGTCGCGTTCGCGACGTACTGGGGCGTTGTAAGTATCTTCGGCTACCCGCTCGCGACCGACATCCAAGCCCCGTGGGTGGTCGTCCACGCGGTCGTTCCGTTGGCGATTCCGGCCGCAGTCGGGGCCGCGTTCGTCTTCCGCTCCGGGACGAAGGCGCTCGAATCGCGCGACACCGTCGGACTCGGCCTCGCCGCCCTCGTCCTTGTCGCTTCCGTCGGCGGCATCGCGGCCGCGAACGTCGATTACTGGAACGCCTCGACCGGCGAAGATCAGGTCGTCCTCCAGTGGGCACAACCCGAAAACGACCTGAAGGGAACGCTCGACGACGTCGACCGCGTCGCCGCGACCAACGAGGGAACCGACGTGCTGCTGTACGGGACGCACCCGCCGAACAACGACGAGACGCACTTCTACGTTGCAAACGAGTCGCACCCGCTACGCGGGCCGTCGTGGCATAGCCGTCTCCCGCTGCCGTGGTACTTCGAGGCGGCCGACGTGGACCGAACGAGCAGCCCGCCGGACGAGGGCGTTTCAAACGCGAGTGTGAACGCACCGCCGGACGCCGCCGCCTACGAGTGGGACCGCGACGAACTCGAATCGGAACTCGACGGCTACGTCGT
>NZ_JBZRPK010000229.1:0-2152 GCF_058382125.1 Haloferax sp. s1 | reverse complement strand
CCTGCATATAGAGCGTCTTTCCGGGAGACGCTCCGTTGATGACGGCGACGGGCAGGCCGACAGTCCCGCCGTCGCGGGACTCACCCACCTCGAGGCGGCCAATGTCCATCTCCCCGGGGGCCGCGCTCGCCGTTCCCAAGGTAATCATACCGCGAAACTCGGAGCCATTTCCCTTTAGGGGTTCGGTCCGGCAATACTCGGTGGGAAAAAGCGGTGCCGCTTTGGTCTCGCGGTCGTAACTGGCGGTTGTGACAGACGACGTTCCCGAGCGACCGCCGGCGGGGGGACTCGTACAGGCACTCGACGTGCCGCGAAACGCCGCTATCGGTGCGCTCGCAGGCCTCGCGTTGGCCGCTACTGCCTACCTCTTTCGGGTCCTCGAACTGTTCGGTCCGTTTGCCGGAACCCGCGAGTACCCCGTTCTCGGTCCGGAAGGCTGGTTCCTCATCCTCGCGTTCGTCCTCGCATCTGCGACCGCGCTCCTCGTCGCGACGGTGCTGACGCTCATCTCGGCGTATCGACTGAGTCGGACGGTCTAATTCGGCAGTTCAGACGCAATCTCGTAGGTTACTCGTCGAACTCACGTTCGTCACCGAGGAGTTCGCCCAGCCGTTCGGCCCCGGCGCGCGTTCCCTTGGCGATGATGAGGTCGCCGCCGTGGAGACGTGTTTCCGACCCCGGAGAGACGACCCACCGTCGGCCGCCAGCGCGGCGGACTGCGATGACTCGCATCCCGGTTTCGGTCTTGACGCGACGGTCGCCGAGCGTCGCCTCCGCGAGGGTGCTCTGGGGGGCGACTCGCA
The DNA here is from genome assembly GCF_058382125.1 of Haloferax sp. s1. Classification (NCBI taxonomy): domain Archaea; kingdom Methanobacteriati; phylum Methanobacteriota; class Halobacteria; order Halobacteriales; family Haloferacaceae; genus Haloferax; species Haloferax sp. s1. The sequence goes on along the minus strand of NZ_JBZRPK010000229.1, from coordinate 1,349 downwards.
GGCGGATGATGACTTCGTCTGATTCCTTGACGGCGGCGGCGACGACGGGGTGTGCGTCGATGCCGCGGAGGACGCCCTCGGCGATTTCGAGAGCGGCGTCGCTTATTATCTCCGTCGCGCTCGCGAGTTGGACGAGACCGCGGAGCGAAACGGGGTCTTCGACGCGGCTCGCCGCGCGGAGCGTCCACGCTTCGAACCGTGACTTGAGCGCGTCAACCTCCGCTTCGAGTTCTTCTACCTCCTCGGCGACGCCCTCACTGTCGAACAGGACCGCGCCATAGGCGAGGTCGACGGCGAGTTCGCTCATGTCCTTCATCAGGACGATGGAGTCGACGGCGCGTTCGAGGTCTTCTATCGATGGTTCCGCCACGTCAGGAGGGTTGTATTGGATACCAGTTGCTGCCTCGTGAACGGTTCGAAGGCCTTCGTCGCGTCCGCGAAGGAGGAGCACGTCGTCTGCGTGGAGTGTCGTCTCGAAGTCGGGGTTCGTCACCCACTCGCCAGCGCGGTGGATGGCAACGACGCGGACGCCCGTCTCGGTTTCCATGTTGATATCGCCGAGAGTTCGTGCCGCGTAGGGTGAATCGTCGGTGAGTTCGCAGCGAATCGTCGTCTCGACGGCCTCCGGAAGTGCGGCGCGGATGGCGTCGGGAAGACCGATATCCTCGATGACGACTTTCGCGATGTCGCCCGCGGCGTCGGAAATCTTCTCCGCCGCGCCGACGACCCCGAGGACGGGTGCGAGTTCTTCGGCGTCTTCGGGGCTGCGCGCGGCCATCATCAGGCTCATACGCGCCTGCAGTTGCAGGATGTCCATCCGCTCTTCGAGGTCGAGCACCTCGGCCGCGAGTTCGTCGTTCGCGTGGAGGACCGACGAGTACGAGAGGTCGATGAGTAACTCCGCAGTGTCTTTCATCTCGGCGAGGACCGCCTTCACGCTGACGGGCTCGTACTCGATGTCCTCCGGATTCATGCGCCCGCCTTCACGACGTGAGGGCAAAAGGTTTGTCAGGAATATCGGTGCCACCGTCTCTCAATTGTGCTACGGTTCCCATCTATATGACCCCGCGGGTGGGTTGAACGCGCAAAACTACGGGCGAGCACGGACAAACAGCGGACGAACACGGACAAATTGCGAACGAATGCGGATGAACACGAACGGGTCGCAACCGCGGTCTGGTATAAGTGGCTCGAAATAACGACAATTGTCGAACAGTGGTTTAGGCTCGGTGGATGTTCAAAATCGACAGACAGCGCTACTATGGTATGTGTATGACGGTCGATAACATATGGGGTAAAACGATAACGCTTTTTTGATATGGTAAGCAACCCTTTGGGTATGTCAGGCG
>NZ_JBZRPK010000230.1:0-2154 GCF_058382125.1 Haloferax sp. s1 | reverse complement strand
CGAACGTGTCGGACCCCTCGATTTACGAGGAGTTCGAGGAGAACTGGCCCGAGTGTTGGGAACGGGCCGCCGAGATGCTGGATTGGGATGACGACTACGACGAGGTACTTGATGACTCGAATCCACCGTTCTACAAGTGGTTTACCGGTGGAAAGCTGAACGTCTCGTACAACTGTGTCGACCGACACGTCGAAAATGGCGAGAAAAACCGGGTTGCAATTAAGTGGGAGGGGGAACACGGCGACACGCGGACCTACACGTATCAGGACCTCTATCGCGAGGTAAACGAGTTCGCGGCCGCACTCCGGGACCTCGGCGTCGAGGAAGACGACGTGGTGACTCTCTATATGCCGATGGTTCCCGAGCTACCGATTGCGATGCTCGCGTGTGCTCGTATCGGCGCACCGCACTCGGTGGTATTCGGTGGGTTCTCTGCCGAGGCGCTCGCGACGCGGATGAACTCCGCTGACTCCCGGTATCTCGTCACTTGTGACGGCTACTACCGCCGCGGCGACGCACTCGACCACCTCGACAAGGCGAACGAGGGTCTCGATGGCGTCGACCACGGCGTCGATGCAACAGTGGTTGTCGACCGACTGGGAGACGATGGGTTCGGACACGACCTGAAGGCAAACCAGCACGACTGGGACGACCTGATGAGCGAACACGCTGGCGAGCGTATCGACCCCGTCGAGCGCGACGCCGAAGACATGCTCTTCTTGATGTACACCTCGGGCACGACCGGTCAGCCCAAAGGCGTCAAACACACCACCGGCGGCTATCTCGCCTATGCGGCGTGGACCTCACACGCCGTCTTAGACATTAAAAAGGAAGACACCTACTGGTGCTCTGCGGACATCGGCTGGATTACCGGCCACTCCTACATCGTCTATGGACCGCTGGCCCTCGGAACGACGACTGTCATGTACGAGGGTACCCCGGACTTCCCCAACCGCGACCGTCTGTGGGACATCGTCGAAAAGGACTCGGTCGACATTTTCTACACCGCGCCGACGGCGATTCGTGCCTTCATGAAGTGGGGAAGTAGGTTCCCAGAACAACACGACCTGTCGAGTCTTCGCCTCTTGGGGACAGTGGGTGAACCCATCAACCCGCGTGCGTGGAAGTGGTACTACAAGCACATCGGCAACGAGGAGTGCCCTGTCGTCGACACGTGGTGGCAGACTGAGACGGGCGGGATGATGATTACGACCCTCCCGGGAATCAAGAAGATGAAACCGGGGTCAGCCGGGCCGCCGCTGCCGGGTATCGACGCGAAAGTCGTCGATACGAGTGGGGAGCAGGTCGATGCTGGCCGAGCGGGCTACCTCACGGTCGACAAGCCGTGGCCGGGCATGCTCCGGACGCTCTACAAGAACGACGAGCGATTCGTCCAGGAGTACTGGCGGGAGTACTCTGATACCGACAGCAACGACCCAGCCGACTGGGTGTACTTCCCAGAGGACGGAGCGAAAATCGACCAGGACGAGTACATCACCATCCTTGGCCGCGTCGACGACGTAATCAACGTCTCCGGACACCGTCTCGGGACGATGGAAATCGAGTCCGCCATCGTCGGTGTCGAAGGCGTCGCCGAAGCGGCGGTCGTCGGCGGCGACCACGAGGTAAAAGGCGAGGCCGTCTACGCCTACGTCATCACAGAAGAGTCACAGACGGAAGACGACGAGATGCGCGAACGCATCATCACGGGCGTCGAAGACGCAATTGGCCCAATCGCCCGCCCCGAACAGGTCGTGTTCACGCCCGAACTGCCGAAGACGCGGTCTGGGAAGATTATGCGTCGACTCCTCGAAGAGATTGCGAACGGAGAAGAACTCGGTGATACAACGACGCTTCGGAACCCCGAAATCGTCGAATCGATTCAGCAACAGGTCGACACCGAGTAGCCACCTGCAGCCTCACCGTTCGTTTTCTTCTAACCATGCAGCGAGCGACCGCTCGTCGCGGAAATACATCCGCTCGCGAACGCCGTCGCGTTCGAGGACGACGAGCAAGTGTTTCTCTGAGAGACGAATGTCTTCACCGCTGTACGCACAGGGTTCGATTCGTTCGTCCCCGGGTCGCCACAGTCGGTGCGGAACGACGCGGACGATGGTGTCTTCCCGACCTGTCGGTGACTGGCCGGTGTAATCC
>NZ_JBZRPK010000231.1:0-2157 GCF_058382125.1 Haloferax sp. s1 | reverse complement strand
GCGCTTCGGTAAAATCGATCCGCAGGTGCCCGAGGACGAGCGGTACAGGCGGGCGTGTCTACTCGGTCTGGGTCACTCCCAGCGTATCTACACCCCGACGCGACTCAAGTACCCGATGAAGCGGGTCGACTGGTCGCCGGACAGTCCGAACCCGCAGGGCCGCGGTGAGGACGCGGAGTTCGAGCGCGTCACGTGGGACGAGGCGTTAGACCTCGTCGCAGAAGGGATGACCCGCGTCAAAGACACGTACAGTCCCGAGAGCGTCCTGTTCCACGCTGGCTCCGGGAACTACGGGATTAACAGCACCGTCGAATCCCGCCTCGCCAACCTCTTCGGTGGGTCGACGCCGGGGTGGTCTATCGACGCCAACGTCGGCCGCGGGTTCAACAGAATCACTGGACACGGGTACTACCTCCCGCAGACGAACGAGTCCGAAGACTGGGAGAACGCGAAGACGTTCATCGCTTGGGGGACCGATATCTTCTCCAGCCAACTCCAGATGGACGCGTCGAAGCTCCTCGATATGAAAGAACAGGGCGGAAAGCTCGTGGTCGTCGACCCGGTCTACACGACGACCGCGTCGAAGGCCGACCTCTGGTTACCCGTCAACCCCGGCAAGGACGTACACCTCATCCTCGGGATGATGAACTACGTCCTCGATATGGGACTCGAAGATGCCGAGTTCCTCCGGAAGCGGACGACAGCGCCCGCACTCATCGGCCCCGACGGAACGATGCTCGACGCGAAGGGCGTCATCGAGGGCGTGACGGAGTCGAAACCGGTGGGCGTAGACGAACAGACCGGGGAACTCGTCGCGCTCGAACCCGAGACGCCCGGTTCGTACGTCCTCACCGGCACGTACACAGTCGACGGGAAATCGTACGAGACGGCGCTGTCTCGACTCAAGGGACACGTCGCCGACTACCCCGTCGAGGAAATGGCCGAAATCAGCGGCGTGCCCGCGAAGAACATCCGGAAGGCTGCGCGGTGGCTTGCGACCCGTGGCCCCGGCGGTATCGCGCCGAGTTACGCAATCGGCCGGTACATCCACGGCCACGTCTTCGGGCAGGCGTACGCGATTATGCTCGCGCTCACCGGCGACTACGGGAAGCACGGAAACGTTCACGCCCACCACCCACTCGGCGCATCGCTCGACACCGGTGGGTGGGGGTCGCCGGACGATGCGCCCGGTTCGAAGACGCTCTACTTCCACGAGTACGCCGACGCGATGCTGAACGGCGACCCGCGACAAATCAAGGCCGTCTACTCCATCGAGTCGAACATGCTGGGGAACCAGTTCCCCAACCGCCAGCGCCACCTCAAGGGTATCGAGAATCTCGATATGTTCGTCGTCGCAGACATCCACCACACGCCGACGGTCCAACAGGCGGACATCATCCTCCCGGCGGCCCACTGGTTCGAGACCGAAGACATCGTCTCGTCGTGGGGGTCCCACCCGCACATCACCTATCGACACAAGGTCCAAGAGCCGCTTTGGGAGTCGCGCGACGACTACTATATGATTCGCGACCTCGCGAAGAAACTCGGCTTCGGGGACTACTTCCCGGAAGAAAAGCGGGAGGTCCTCCGGACGATGTCGGATGGCGACGACCGGTTCGACTTCGACGAACTCCGCGAACGGGGGACCGCACACCTCGGGACGCCGACCGTCAAGTACACCGGCGAGTTCCCGACTCCGAGCGGCCGTATCGAACTGTACGACGAGGACGCACCCTCGGAGAAGGGCGTCGACCTCCAGTTACCGAAGCCCATCGAGTCGCGGACGGCCGAGGACTACGAGGGGGCCGACGAGTACCCACTCATCTTCATGCAGAAACACGGGCGGTTCCGTCTCCACTCGCAGTTCGAGTATCAGCAGTGGATTCGGGAGATTAACCCGGAGCCACAGCTCGACATTCACCCGAAAGACGCCGAAGCGCGCGGTATCGAGGACGACGACTACGTTCGCGTCCACAACGACCGCGGCGAGATGGTTGTCAAAGCGAAGCTGAACGACGCGATGAAACCCGGTCTCGTCAACACCGACCAGGGATGGTGGACACGGGATTACGTCCAAGGACACCACAACCACCTTACGCACGACGATGTGAGCGACGTCGGTAAGACGTTCCCGTTCTACGACGTGCGCGTCGAGGT
>NZ_JBZRPK010000232.1:0-2162 GCF_058382125.1 Haloferax sp. s1 | reverse complement strand
CGCCGTGCCGGCGCTCTTGTGGGTACTCATCTACATCCCGCTCGGAGGTTTCACCCCCGTCGGGGCGAGGGTGGCTATCGGAACCGACACCGTCGGTGTCCTCGGACGCGTGTGCTCCGCCGAGCTCGAAGAGGTGTCCGACGGCCCCATCGAAGCCATCTCTTCGACTGGGGCTGCATCCTCGCAGACCGTCGTCTTCGGTATGCTGAGTCAGGTGTCCTCGTCGTTCGTCGCGTGGACACTCTACATCCTCGAAATAAACGTCCGCATCGCCGTCTCGCTCGGCGTCGTCGGTGCTGGCGGCATCGGACAGTACGTGAAGGGCAGACTCAGCCTCCTCGCGTACGACCAGGCGGCCGCCGGTATCGCGATGATTATCGTTATCGTCCTCTCGGTCGAACTCACGTCCTCGCGCCTCCGCGCGCGCCTCCGTCCGGGCGAGTCGGAGTCCAAGGGCATCGTCGACGTACTCGCCGACCTCGCGGACACCGGGAAGTGGCTCGGGACGGGCAACTCGAAGTGACGTGGCCAGTCGAGCGGCCACACGTCGCCCTTAGTCCTTAGAAGTCGCCGAGGCTCGCCTGTCCGTTGTTCGACTCGGAGAGACCGGAGAGGTCGGCCGCGCGCGAGATAGTCTCGAAGAAGCCCTCGCGTTGACTGCGGTCGTAGAGCGTCGCCGCAGGGTGCACAGACAGCAGGACGCGGTACGAATCGTCGCCGACGCGAGCGTCCAAGACCGACCCAGATTCGTTCGTGATGGCGACTCCCCGGTCGAGAAGGTGCTGTGAGGGGACCTTCCCGAGTGTGACGATGAGTTCGGGGTCGACGAGTTCGAACTCGCGGGCGAGATAGCCCCGGCAGTTCGACAGTTCTTCACTCCTCGGGTCACGGTTTTCCGGCGGACGGCAGCGGATGCAGTTCGTGATTCGAACGTCGGCGCGGGCGAGTCCGGCCTCGCGGAGCGCGTCGTCCAGTACGGACCCGGAGCGGCCGACGAACGGTTCGCCGCCTTCGTCTTCTTTCGCACCCGGCGCTTCGCCGAGGAAGAGCAGGTCGGCGTCCTCGGGACCGACCCCGTTGACGATGCGACTCCGCGAGTCTACGAGTTCGGGACACCGCTCGCAGTCGGTCACGCAGAGGCCCTCCATGTGTTCCATGTTCGTGTCGAGGAGGGCGACGGCTTAATCCCCAACGAACTGTCGCCCCGCGCGGGCGGCCATCCGCGCCACTCGAAGTGGTTCGGGACGCCCGCCGGTCGGTGTGAACGCCCGGACTACCTGCTTCGCTTCGGCTTCGTCGCATCCGGCGGCGCGCACGAACACTCGTTCGTCGTTCACTTCGACGGCGGTCCGGGGTGGGGCGTCCCGATAGATTTGGAGGCGTCGGTCCAGTGCATCGCCCGAGAAGTGCGTCGAGAGCGCGGTTTCGAGGCCCTCACTGTCTTCGAACGAGACCGAAAGTACCGGACGGTCGAGGTCGGAAGCGAGGCGATTCACGTCGACGAGGTTGAACCACGCCGGGGCGATACCGGAGACGAGGAGGTATCGGACGTCCTCGCGACCGAGCGACGAGTACAGCGAGTCGATGGCGTCGGTGGCGTCATCGCCGCCGACGGTACACGTCTCGAAGGCGAGACCATCGACCACGCGGTCGGCACGAACGACAGCGCCGCAGAGCACGCTCTCCGGGCGTGCGTCGCTGTCTCCGGCTTCAGACGGGTCTGTCGAAAAATCAGCGTCGTCAGTGTGGTCTACTGTGGGCACGCGCGCTGTTCCGGGGTACGACTCGGCGACCCCTAGCGCGCGAGTCCCCGGTTTCAATTGTCCTTGATCTCCTGTAGCCGGTCGAGCAGTTCGTCGTTCGATGCGCCGATTTCGAAGTCGACCTTACCCTCGTGATTCTCTTCGCTCGTCGTTACGCCGTCTTCCTCGTCGAAGTCGACGTTCTGGTCTCCTTGTTCGGACTCGTCGTAGCTCCCAAATCCCATACATTCAGTTGTACACGACCGAGCTTGAAAAATGGTTTGTCGAACGAATTCCAGGTTTCGCGAGTCGTTACCCCCCCCCCATAACGGGAATTAGCGCCCTCTTCCCACCGACTTTTTTCGGTTGAGCCCGTACGCAGGCGTATGGAAGTCATCCCCGTCACCGCCGACGCCCAGG
>NZ_JBZRPK010000233.1:0-2185 GCF_058382125.1 Haloferax sp. s1 | reverse complement strand
GCGCTGTGGGGGGGGGGGGGGGGGGGGTCGCCGAGGGCGTTGCGGGCGGGGGCGGGGTAGGGGTTGGGGAGGTGGGTCGGCGCCGAGAGGAACGGGTCCTGCCGCTCTCGGGGGGGAACACCCCCGGCGTCGGTCGAAACCGACCGCCGCTACTTCAAGTACTTGTGTTCCCCTTCGTTCGTCTCGGCGACTTCGTCGAGGAACTGGTGTGCCTGCTCGAAAATCTCACGCGGACCGTCCTGCGTGATGGTGTTGATTGCCTGCTCGTAGTCGCGCCACTGGAGGTCGCGATGCTCGGTCGAAAGCTCTGCGGATGCCTCGAACGAGCGAGCGATAAACAGGTGAACCGTCTTGTGAATTGTCGTGCCATTCGCCTCGAAGACGTAGTCGTAGTCTTCGCGGAAGCCATCGATGAGGCGGAAATCGGAGATTCCGGCCTCCTCTTTGACTTCTCTGATTGCCGTTTGCTGAAGCTCCTCGTCCCCTTCGACCCCGCCTTTCGGGAACTCCCAGTCCCCGGGACGGCTCTTCAGGAGTAGATACTCCCTCCGGCCGCGGGTGTCGCGGAAGAGAATGGCTCCAGCACTGACCGCTTCGACTGCCATTACCCGAAATAAATGTGCCGCCCTTTAAGAGGGTATCGGAGGCTGTACCGTGTTGACACGGTTATTCGCTCGGGTTTACCCGTGACAAGGTGTAATTCCCGAGTTCGTGTAGATACATTCCCGAGCCCGTGTAGATGCGCTTTTACCGTCGGAGCAACCAACAAGGAGTAGTACCCAGCATGACCTTCGTCACGAAACTTACCTTCCAAAGTGGGGATAAGGCGGTCCTCGACAGGCTCGTCGGGGACCTCAAGGAGTTCGTCGAACGAAAAGGAGCCGAATGCCGCGGCCCGCACGCCGACCAGCCGAAACAAGTGAGCGTCCCGCAGTATCGGACGCTCCAACCCGGCAATCAGTTCTCATCGTGGTCGTACCCCGTCTTCACGCGCCGACTCGAAATCCACGGGGCCGACCATATCGCTCGCGAAGTCGGCCACAAAGAGTTCCCCGACAGCGTCCACGTCGAAATCGAAGTCGAACAGAAGAAACCGCTCGGTCACCGTCGCTAGCGACTGGTAACCGGTCAAAAAATAGACGCAGGTCTTCTTTCGTTTTCAGGACAGGCGACGAAGGCGCTCAGCCCTCAGGGCCGAGCACTTCGACGAGTTCGCCGGTCCCGACGTGCGAGTCCGTGTCGAACGACGTGACCTTTAGTCGGACTTTGTCTTCGACTGCGGCGTCCTTTCCATCCGCAACACGGATAGTGGAGTCGCCGACGCGAATCGAGAGTCCACTGCCGTTGCGTTCGCTAACGAAGGCAGTGATGACCTCGTCGGCTTCGAACTCGGGCGTCGCAGTACGGAACGTCCAGCCCGCGAGGAGTTTGTCGAGACGGCTCATACGCGACTCACCTCCTCACTGGTACGGTCAGAAACGTATTCGCGGCCGTAGCCGGTCCACGCAGCGACGAGGAACACACTGACGAGGAACCAGCCGTGGAACACGTAGGGGAAGACAGACGCGGGGTTCACGAGCATCTCCTGGGTGAACCACGGCGTCGCCTCGCCACCGACGAGACCCTGCATGGCCCCGAACCCGGCGAGGAGTCCGCCACCCCACGGGAAGATGTACCCGAGCGCCGAGGTGTTGGCGTCGAGGATGTTGGCACGGCGGTAGCCGTTGATGTTGAAGCGCTTGCCGAGCGTGGCGACGTAGGGCGCGATGGCAATCTCCGCTGCCGTGTTGATGGTGACCGTCGCGTTTACGAGCGCCGTTCCGAGGACCATCGTGGTCTCGGCGCGGCGGACCGTCGTCGCGATGGTGTCGATGATGAGTTCCTGAATCGCGTCGAACCCGCCACCGGCGCGCATGACCTCAGCACCTGCGACGAGGAGCAGCGTCAGCACGATAAGCGGGAAGAACCCGACCGCGCCGGAGTAGATGCTCCCGCCGACGCCGGCTTGTGCACCGGGGACAGTTTCGACCACTGCACCGATGATTGGCAGGGTATCGACCATCTGCGTGAACCCGTTTTGCGGCGCGCTGAACAGAATCATGCTGCCAGCGGATACGTCAACGAGTCCGGCTGCGCCGAGCATGATGTTGAACAGTGCAGCAGCGATGAGGCCCCACGAGACGGC
>NZ_JBZRPK010000726.1:0-26960 GCF_058382125.1 Haloferax sp. s1 | reverse complement strand
ATCTCGGCGGCAAGGTCACACGTGAACAAAAGAACGACGGGACGTAGAGCCCGTTAAAAGATAAATGTCTGGACTGCATGAATTATGGTAACCTGGAGATGTATGCGGATCCCAAGCCCAACCAATGGAACATAGAGTGCATCGGCCGTCTCGGTTTCTTCCGGTCGAAGGACTCCGTCCTCGCCCGTGCCGCATTCGAGGTTACGGTCAACCACCTGCTCGACGCCGCCATTCACGGCGAGGAAGACGACCTCGACGGCGTCATCGAGAACGTCATTGTCGGCAAGCCGATTGCAATCGGTACCGGCGACGTCGACCTCAGGATGGGGTCGCTCGATGTCGAAGACGCCGAAGCCAGCGCGGCACCCGAACCGTCTGACGACTGAAAATGAAAGTTACGTTGTCGGACACGGCCCGTCGGTACATCGCCCTCTTCGAGGACGAAACCGGCGCGACCGCACACGACTGTCTCGTCTTCGACGACCGCGTCGTCTTCCTCGTCGCCGCAGGCGACATGGCGACGGCTATCGGTCCCGGCGGGCGGACGGTTCAGTCCGTCGAACGCCGAATCGGTCGGTCCGTCGAACTCGTCGAAGACGCCGACACACCCGAGGCGTTCGTCGCGAGCGCGCTCGCACCGGCCGCCGTCCGGCACGTGACTCTCTCAGAGCAGAACGACACTGTCGCGTACGTCGAAGTCGCGGAAGCGGACCGCGGTGTCGCAATCGGTTCGAATGGGAAGACCATCGACACCGCTCGTGAATTGGCGCGTCGGCATTACGGTATCGACGATATCCAGTTGACGTAGACGGTCGCGGCGTTTCTCGTCGGTATCACTTCTCGCCGCCGTAGACCGTCTCGTCAGACTTGATGGACATAGGCACTGTCGTCTTTGTACTCGTTCGGGAGGTCGCCGATTCCCCATCCTTCGCCCGTCGTCTCGATGTAGTAGTAGTCTCGCTCGTCGAGTGTCCAGTACGCACCCGGTAGGTCGTTGCCGTATACGCCGACAGCCATGTGTCCCGGTGGCTGGATGAGTACCGTGTCGTACCCGAAGGGTTCGCTCTGAAGGAGACCCGCGAGCATGATACTGGAATCTTCGCAGTCTCCACCGAGTTCGGTGAGCGTCTCGATGCTGAACTTCGTGAAATCGTCGAATCCGGTCGAAACGTCGTCGGGAACGTAGGGGAGTCGCTGTACGAAGTCGATGACGAACTCGACTTTCTCTCGCTTGTCCGTAAAGCCGTTCGAGACCGCGATATCGTCGAGAATACTCGCAAAGCCGCCGGCGAAGCCGCTTTGCATCTCGAACTGGACGAACTCGGGCCAACTTCGGCCGTGGTCCCGGTTCACCGCCCGCATGTACGCGCTTTTGTATATGTAGAATGGGGCCTCCCACTGTTCCCCGGCGGTTCGTCCGACGATGCTGATGTCGAAGACGCCCTCGGCTTCCACCCGTCTGTAGCCGTTTCCGGACTCGTCCTCAACTGCCGCCAATATCGGCGGTTCATCCCTGCTGATGGTTTCCTGGCCGGATTCCCACGTGAACGGGTCCGTCTCCGCAATCAGTTCGATTTCGCTCGGCGATGCATTGTCGAGCGGCGCTCCCCCGGGGACGAGAGTCGCGATGTAGTGGGCGCGAACCCCCTCAGCGGCGTTCGGGGAGGCAACCGTAACTGTCTCCCTCGTTGTCGATTCGTCGTTACCAAACGAGATTCCGGTCGTTTCGCGTTCGAACTCCCGCCCCCGCGGAAACTCGACGAGCGAGATAACGAGGTTGTTGTCCGTGATCGAGTGGCCATCGACGCTCTCCTTGCGCAGGACGACCTCGACGACGCCGGACGAGTAGCGAGAGATGTAGTTTCGTTGCTCGAATTCTTCGGGATTCGTTGCGGAGACTGCGTTCGAAAGCAACTCGCTAGTACCGACCGGTTCCGCGTCTGTCGAAGGTGCAGACGTAGTGGCTGGTGTTCGGGATACCGTGGGTGTCGCGGTGAGCGTCGGCGTGGCCGTCCCGGTCTCCGGGGCGGATTCGAGGTCCGACCGCCGAGACACGTTCGCGTCGCGCGGCGCGTAGTCCTTCGAGTCGATTACTCCGTCGCCGTCCGTGTCCGTGAGCTCGTCGTCGGACGAACCGGTACAGCCGGCGAGGCTCGCAAGCGAAAGGCCTCCAAACCCCTTGATGAGGCTCCGCCGTGAGAGCAGATACTCAGAGTTTGTAATTAGATGTGGTGACTTTTTCATTACAGCAAGTAGGGCAACAAACTATTAAAACCCGATTAGTTGACTCTATCGTCCACTACTGATGGAGACTATCGACTACTCATATCGTATATTTCGATAGTTGATAATCTGGGACGGCGTTTCGAACTACGCGTAGCAACTGACGACACGTCGCTGACGATACGTCACCGACCGCATGTACGGTACGTCACCGACCACACGCTTTTGTCCGCCGCGGGCGCCGAGGTAGCCATGTTATCGTTTCGACAGCACGTCCTCACCGCGGTCGGACAGTTTCCCCTCGACGAGTTCGCCGCCTACGAAGACGCTGTTGGTGCAGTGGCGGGCTTTGTCGTCGGGGTACTCATCGTCTATCTGTTCGGGCGACTCGTCTTCGTTCCGGGTGTCACGAGCGTCGTCAGCGCCCGAAACCAGAATAACCCGACGCTGGAGACTGCAACTCAAACGTACACTCACGTCTTCGTCGTCGTCCTTTCGGCATTTGCGGGTGTCGTCGGCGCGGGCTACGGGTCGGTGCTGACCGACACCGCGCTCATTATCGCAGCGCTGACGCTCGTCGTCGGCGTCGCTGGACAGGAGGTTGTCGGTGCGCTCATCAGCGGACTCTTTCTCGTTGCCGACCCGGATTTCAACGTCGGCGACTGGATTTCGTGGTCCGGTGGCGAGGGTGTGGTCGAGGCTGTCGACTTTCGGGTCACGCGAGTGCGCACGGTGAATAACGAAACGGTCACCGTGCCGAACACCGAACTCACCACGAACGTGCTCGTCCGCCCGTATGGTCGAGAACGGTACCGAATTACAGAGCGCGTGGACGTGGCATACAGCGATGACGTAGAGCTGGCGCTTCGAGAACTCGCCGAAGTTGCGCGTGAGGACGAACGCGTGTTGGCGGAGCCAGTGCCGACGTCCCGGATTATCGAATCTGCAGGGAGTTCCGTAGGTCTCAAAGCGGAATTTTGGGTCGAATCGCCGATGGACGTGAACCTCATCGATGTGCGGTCGCAGTTCAGGCGGCGAGTGAAGTTGCGGTTCGATGAAGAGGGGTTGACGCTCGGTCCGGCGTCCGGTCGGGAGGTCAGCGGTCATCTCGACGTGGACCTCGTCGGTAAGTAGTACCCGACGCCGATTTGCACGCCTTAATCCTCATTTCTCGACGCTGAATCGCGCGTCTTGGCTTTCACATCCTCAGTCGAAACGACACACTCTCCGGCCAGTTCAGTCCCTCTCCGTCCACGAGGGACCGTCGTTGTAATCGACGAGACGGCCTCAGATTCGTCCTTAGGGGTCGCTAATCGCTCCTGAATCCGTCTCGCCGGATTCGAAAAGGGAGGCTTAAGTAGCTCCATCTGGAAATCACGTTCACTATGGCGAACGGCAAATACGCCGCGCGCAAGCTCAAGAAGGACCGGCAGAAGCGCCGATGGTCCGACTCTGAGTACGCGCGCCGTGAGCGCGGTCTCGGCAAGAAGTCCGACCCGCTCGAGGGTGCCCCGCAGGGTCGTGGCATCGTCCTCGAGAAGGTTGGTATCGAAGCAAAGCAGCCGAACTCGGCAATCCGGAAATGTGTCCGTGTTCAGCTCATCAAGAACGGAAAGCAGGTCACCGCGTTCTGTCCCGGTGACGGTGCAATCTCGTTCATCGACGAGCACGACGAAGTGACCATCGCCGGTATCGGTGGTGCGAAGGGTCGCGCAATGGGTGACCTTTCGGGTGTCAACTACAAGGTCGAGAAGGTCAACGGTGTCTCGATGATCGAACTCGTCCGTGGAAACGCTGAGAAGCCGGTGCGCTAACCATGTCGGAAAGCGACGCCCCCGAACCTGAATCCCCCGCCAGCAGCGAGGAAGCAGAGCAGAACGCGCTTCTGTTCGGCGTCTGGGACGTGTCCGAAATCGAATACACGGACCCCAGTATGAGCCGCTACATCAAGGCGACGCCTATTGCCCACACGATGGGCCGTCACGCCTCGAAGCAGTTCAAGAAGAGCGAAATCAGCATCGTCGAGCGCCTCATCAACCGTCTGATGCAGACGGAGGACAACACGGGCCACAAGCAGAAGACGATGAAGATTGTCAAGGACGCCTTCGAAATCGTCAACGAGCGCTCCGAGGAGAATCCCGTTCAGGTGCTCGTCAGTGCTGTCGAGAACGCCGGTCCCCGTGAGGAGACCGTCCGTCTCAAGTACGGTGGCATCTCGGTCCCGCAGGCCGTCGACGTTGCACCCCAGCGCCGTGTCGACGAGGCACTGAAGTTCATCGCACAGGGTACCCTCAGCGGTTCCTATAAGTCCAAGACGACCGCCGCCGAAGCGCTCGCACAGCAGCTCATCGGCGCGGCCGACTACGACGTTCAGACGTACGCTATCTCGCAGAAAGAAGAGAAAGAGCGCGTCGCAGAAGCGGCCCGGTAATCTCTCATCTCTCTTCCGTTTTCGCACACTGCTGAGTGCTGACGCTGTTCGCAGTTCCTCGGCGAAACCGTGGCGGACGCCGTCTTCGCCTCTCCCCCGACATTTCTCGACTGCGCGCTCGCTTCGACACCCGGTGGCCGTCTCAGTCGGCGGCGACGTTCGACCCGACGACGTAGTTTTTCACCACGTCGACGAGGGTTCGCCGGTACTCGCTCTTCGAGGGGTCGGCGGCGAGCGTGCGGAAGTGTTCTTTGAACGTCTCCAACGATACCGACGGCGCGTCGTCTGCCGCGGCGTGTGCGAGGTCGTAGAGTCGGTGGTCCGTGTCGACGAGGTCGTGGCGCTCGACCAACGCGAGTGCGAACGCCGCGTTTACCGCCGTAATCTCCGGGTCCGAACCACTGGTGACGAGTTGCGACCCCGGTCTGCCAGTGGAACGGGGGCGGTCAGCGAGCGCGGCCGCGAGTTGTGATTCGAGGAACTGAACGAGTTTGTCCGCGGGCGCGACGGCGAGCGTCAGGTCGTCGGCATAGATGTCCTTACAGTGATTCGCAATCTGATAGCAATGGGCGAGTTTTCGTCGTTCGACTGTCCGCCCCGCGAGGGCGAGAAAGACGGCTTCCTGTGTCGATTGGTAGTGCGAGACGTGACCCTCCTCGTTGAGGGCCATGTGCGACAACTCGTGGAGCGCAAGCTCGCGAGCCATCGCGCTGGTCGCGGCCTGTCGTGAAATGTTGAGGACGTGGTGGTCCTGATAGTGACCGGCCCACGTGCGGGAATCTGGGTCTTCGCGCACGTGTACGATAACTGGATACAAAAGCTCGAACTCGGTTTCGAACAGGTCGGCGGCGCTCAAGAACGGGTCTGCCGGTGCGCCCCCGAATACTCGGAGGTCCATTCGTAATTGAGTAATGCTACCGATAGACATGACTCTTGCGCCGTCCCCCGAACGGACGCACGAACACCAGACAGTCTGACTATCGTGACAAAAATGCTCATACCCCGGCAGTAGGGCGGCTGAAAATGTCGAATCCGCTCGGGAAAAACACTACTCTTTTGACCCTCCTGCCGGTAGACCTCTGTATAATGGGCCGACGAAAGAAGATCGTCCAGGAATGTGAGAAACTGATGGACAAGCCGGAACAGATCCGGAACATTGCCATCGCTGCTCACGTCGACCACGGCAAGACGACCCTCTCCGACAACCTCCTCGCAGGTGCGGGCATGATCTCTGACGAGACTGCCGGCCAGCAGCTTGCGATGGACACGAAGGAAGACGAACAGGAACGCGGCATCACCATCGACGCCGCAAACGTCTCGATGACGCACGAGTACGAAGATGAGAACCACCTCATCAACCTCATCGACACGCCGGGCCACGTCGACTTCGGTGGCGACGTGACGCGTGCGATGCGCGCCGTCGACGGTGCGCTCGTCGTTGTCGACGCTGTCGAGGGTGCCATGCCGCAGACCGAGACGGTTCTGCGCCAGGCACTCCGCGAGGGTGTCAAGCCGGCCCTGTTCATCAACAAGGTCGACCGCCTCATCAACGAACTGCAGGAAGGTCCCGAGGAGATGCAGCAGCGTCTCGTCGACGTCATCTCCGAC
Organism: Haloferax sp. s1; assembly: GCF_058382125.1. Taxonomy (NCBI): domain Archaea; kingdom Methanobacteriati; phylum Methanobacteriota; class Halobacteria; order Halobacteriales; family Haloferacaceae; genus Haloferax; species Haloferax sp. s1. The sequence goes on along the minus strand of NZ_JBZRPK010000726.1, from coordinate 20,698 downwards.
GTTAACGACCTCATCCGGGGCATGACCGAAGAGAAGGACTACGACTGGACTGTCTCCGTCGAAGAGGGGACCGTCGCGTTCGGGTCTGCCCTCTACAAGTGGGGTGTCTCCATGCCGTCGATGGAAGAGACCGGTATCTCCTTCGGCGACATCATGGAGCTCGAACGTGCGAGTAACCGTCAGGAACTCCACGAGCGCACGCCGCTTTCGGACGTCGTTCTCGACATGGTTGCGGAGCACTTCCCCGACCCGCTCGACGCCCAGCCCCGTCGTATCCCGACGGTCTGGCGTGGTGACGCCGAGTCCGACCTCGCGCATCAGATGCGCGACGTCGACGACGACGGCGAAGTCGTCTTCATGGTGACCGACATCGCGATGGACCCCCACGCGGGCGAAATTGCGACGGGTCGCCTCTTCTCCGGTACCATCCGCAAGGGTCAGGAACTCTACGTCTCCGGGACTGCGGGCAAGAACCGCGTCCAGTCTGTCGGTGTCTTCATGGGGAGTGAGCGTGAGGAACTCGACCGCGGTATCCCCGCAGGGAACATCGCGGCCGTTACGGGTCTCCGTGACGCCATCGCGGGTTCCACCGTCTCGTCCGTCGAGATGACGCCGTTCGAGTCCATCGAACACATCTCCGAGCCTGTCATCACGAAGTCCGTCGAGGCAGAGCGCATGGACGACCTGCCGAAGCTCATCGAGACGCTCCAGCAGGTCGCAAAGGAAGACCCGACCATCCGCATCGAGATTAACGAGGACACTGGCGAGCACCTGATCTCCGGTCAGGGTGAACTCCACCTCGAAGTCATCACGCAGCGTATCCGCGACAACCAGGGCATCCCGGTCCGCACCGGTGAGCCGATTGTTGTCTACCGCGAGCAGGTTCAGGGCTCCTCCCACGAAGTCGAGGGTGTCTCCCCCAACCGCCACAACAAGTTCTACATCACGGCGGAACCCCTCTCGCAGGACATCGTCGACGACATCAAGCTCGGCGAAATCTCGATGGACATGCCCGAACTGGAGCGCCGTGAGGCACTGCAGGAAGCCGGCATGGACAAGGATACGTCCCAGAACGTCGAACACATCCACGGGACGAACATTCTCATCGACGACACGAAGGGTATCCAGCACCTCAACGAGACGATGGAGCTCGTCATCGAGGGTCTCGAAGAGGCACTCGACGACGGTCCGCTCGCTGCGGAACCCGTCCAGGGTACGCTTCTCCGTCTCCACGACGCGAAGCTCCACGAGGACACCATCCACCGTGGTCCCGCACAGGTCATCCCTGCGACGCGTGACGCGGTCCACCGCTCGCTCATCGCGGGTGAGGTGAAGCTCCTCGAACCCATCCAGAACGTCCGCATCGACGTTCCGTCCGACTACATGGGCTCGGCCTCCGGCGAGATTCAGGGTCGCCGCGGCCGCGTCGACGACATGTACCAGGAAGGTGACCTCATGGTCATCGAGGGTATCGCACCCGTCGAAGAGATGATTGGCTTCTCCTCGGACGTTCGCTCTGCGACGGAAGGTCGCGCCTCCTGGAACACGGAGAACGCCGGCTTCCGCGTGCTCTCGGACAATCTCCAGCGCGAGAAGATTATGGAGATTCGCGAGCGTAAGGGTATGAAGCTCGAACTCTCGCAGGCTATCGACTACATCTAACGAGCGCACTCGCGCTTTTTTCGTTTATTACGCACCCAGCGACTGCACTGCTCGGTTGGCCCGCGGGCACTGCGTCGCTTTCGCCGCCCGTGTCCGGCACCGTGTGTCACATGCCAGCACGATATCGACATCGGCAAACCGTGTCGGCTACGAAGGCTTATACCGCGTGGCCGAATCACGAACACATATGCCTAGGGGCACGTATCCCGACTCCTGGTGCGTCGACGCGAAACTACGGCTGAGCCACGCGTCGCCGACAACAATGTCGGGGCGGCCCACGGAGGTGGGACGATGAGCACACAGGACCTCGACGGCGAGAGCGATGCCGAAACCGACGGTGGCGGCGAGATGCCGAAACCGCACACGGTTCGGCTCGAACTCGTCGACGAACCCGGCCAACTCCTCGCTGCGCTCCAGCCCATCGCCGAAAACGGAGGTAACCTCCTCTCGATTTTCCACGAACGCGGGAATCTGACCCCGCGAGGACACATTCCGGTCGAGGTGGACCTCGAGTGTCCGCCGGACCGATTCGAAGGTATCGTTGACGCCCTTCGCGACGCTGGTGTCAACGTCATCCGCGCCGGCGCGGAGCACTTCGGTGAGGAGATAACGCTCCTCTTGGTCGGTGACCTCGTCGACTCCGACCTCTCGGACACGCTTTACCGAATCGAGGAGTCCGCGGACGCGACGGTGACGGACCTGTCACTATCTGCACCCTCTGGGACGAAAGAAACGTCAAGTGCGCGACTGAGACTCGCTGCGCGGTCGGGCAAGACTTCGGCGACGCTCTCTGTCGTCCGCGATATCGCTGCGGAAAAAGACCTACATGTCGTCGAGCCGCTCCCGGAGGAGTCAGCATGACGCTTCGACTCGCCGTCCTCGGTGCAGGTGCTGTCGGCGGTTCCGTTCTGGACCTCGCCAGTACGTACGGACACGAGGTTGTCGCATTCGCCGACTCTTCGTCGTCGGTGACCGACTCGACCGGGCTGGACCCCGAGACAGTGCGCGCGCGCAAGGAGCGCGATGGCATCGTTGGCGACGCCGACCCCGATGCGGTGTTCGACACGAACTACGATGTACTCATCGAGGCGACGCCGACCACGCTCGGTGACGCCGAACCGGGTTTCTCGCACGTCGAGCGCGCGCTGCTCGACGACCGCCACGTCGTCTTGGCGAACAAAGGTCCCGTGGCGGAGCGCTACGCCGACCTGCGCGCCCTCGAAGCAGAAAGCGAGGGTCGCGTCCAGTTCGAGGCGACGGTTGGCGGGGCGATTCCGGTCCTCTCGACGATTTCTGACCTCGGCGCAGGTCACGTGACTGCCGCACGCGGTGTCCTCAATGGGACGGCCAACTTCATCCTCTCGCGCATGGCCGCGGAAGGACTCGACTACGAGCACGTCCTCGCGGAGGCACAGGACCTCGGTGTCGCCGAGGCGGACCCGTCGTTCGACGTAGACGGCATCGACGCCGCTCTGAAGTTCGTCATCCTCGCAAACGTCTTGAGCGACGGCGAGACCGAGTACCGTCTCGATGACGCCGAGGTGGAGGGTATCCGGAACGTTCCCGGAACCGCTCTCGACCTCGCCGCGGAGGACGGGCGCACGGTCCGACTCATCGGTGAGGCGACCGCCGATGGCGTCCGCGTGGCTCCGCGGTTGGTGCCACAGGGGTCGACGCTAGCCGTCACGGGCACGCAGAACATCGTTCAGTTGGAGACGAAACACGCTGGTCAACTGAACATTAGCGGCCGCGGAGCGGGTGGTCCGGAGACGGCAACGGCTGTTTTGTCGGACGTTTCCCGATTCGAGTAACGGCTTTTCTGGCCTGTAGGGGCCACCTCGCGGTGTTTCGTCACCTGCTGTCGTTCACCATTTCGAGAGTATGGTATGGTTCCGCAAATCGCAGTACGGCGCTTAGACGGCTCGTAGAGCGTATCGAAATCGTTTTAGGGGTTTCAGCAAAAACACTCCCCACAGAGCGCCTTAGCGCGTGAATACACCAATGAGCGACAAACCCCACCAGAACCTGGCCATTATCGGCCACGTCGACCACGGTAAGAGTACGCTCGTCGGCCGACTCCTGTTCGAGACCGGCTCCGTCCCGGAGCACGTCATCGAGCAGCACCGAGAGGAGGCCGAGGAGAAAGGCAAGGGCGGATTCGAATTCGCCTACGTCATGGACAACCTCGCAGAAGAGCGCGAGCGCGGTGTCACCATCGACATCGCCCACCAGGAATTCGACACGGATGAGTTCTACTTCACCATCGTCGACTGTCCTGGCCACCGCGACTTCGTCAAGAACATGATCACCGGTGCTTCGCAGGCTGACAACGCGGTCCTCGTCGTCGCTGCTGACGACGGTGTCGCGCCGCAGACCCGCGAGCACGTCTTCCTCGCCCGCACCCTGGGCATCGGCGAACTCATCATCGCAGTCAACAAGATGGACGTCGTCGACTACAGCGAAGACAAGTACAACGACGTCAAGGAGCAGGTCACCCAGCTCCTCAAGCAGGTCCGTTTCAACTCGGACGACGCGACGTTCGTGCCGATTTCCGCCTTCGAGGGCGACAACATCGCCGAGCGCTCCGACAACACCTCCTGGTACGATGACGACATCCTCCTCGAGGCACTCAACGACCTGCCGGCACCGCAGCCGCCGACGGACGCGCCGCTGCGCCTGCCCATTCAGGACGTTTACACCATCTCCGGCATCGGTACGGTTCCTGTCGGACGTATCGAGACGGGTACCCTCAACCCCGGCGACAACGTGAGCTTCCAGCCCTCTGACGTCGGCGGCGAGGTCAAGACCGTCGAGATGCACCACGAAGAAGTCGACCAGGCTGGTCCTGGCGACAACGTTGGTTTCAACGTTCGTGGCGTCGGCAAGGACGACATCCGCCGCGGCGACGTCTGTGGCCCGGCCGACGAGCCGCCGAAGGTCGCCGAGACCTTCCAGGCGCAGGTCGTCGTCATGCAGCACCCCTCGGTCATCACCGCTGGCTACACGCCGGTCTTCCACGCCCACACGGCGCAGGTCGCGTGTACCATCGAGTCGATCGACCAGAAGCTCGACCCCGCGTCGGGTGAGGTCGCTGAGGAGAACCCGGACTTCATCAAGTCCGGCGACGCTGCTATCGTGACCGTCCGTCCGCAGAAGCCGCTCAGCATCGAGCCGTCCTCCGAGATTCCGGAACTCGGCAGCTTCGCTGTCCGTGACATGGGTCAGACCATCGCGGCCGGCAAAGTGCTCGAAGTCAACGAGCGATAACGATGCAACAGGCACGCGTTCGGCTCGCCGGCACGAGTCCGGAAGACCTCGACGATATCTGCGACGACGTCCGCGAGATTGCAAACAAGACGGGCGTCAACCTCAGCGGGCCGATCCCGCTGCCCACGAAGACGCTCGAAGTCCCCGCCCGAAAATCGCCTGACGGCGAGGGGACGGCTACGTGGGAGCACTGGGAGATGCGCGTCCACAAGCGTCTCATCGACCTCGACGCTGACGAACGCGCTCTGCGCCAGCTGATGCGCGTTCAGGTTCCGAACGACGTCAGCATCGAGATCGTCCTCGAAGACTAAGCACACGGTTCTGTCCGGTCTCTCGGACATACCGTTCGTGACGGTTCGTCCGTCACACTCGCGGCTGTCGAGGCGCGCGTCCGGAGGACTCTGCCTCCGAGCTGATTGTCAGCGCTAAGGCGCGTGTCATCTCACCTTCCATTCGACACGCCGGAAGCCACACGACTGCACGACCACCCGATGGAACGGGATGCTATTGCATGCCCGGCTACCGACGAAACATAGGGTATAAGTGTATCCCACGACTCCGTGGGAATGAGGGCTCGTAGATCAGTGGCAGATCGCTTCCTTCGCAAGGAAGAGGCCCGGGGTTCAAATCCCCGCGAGTCCATTTCCTTCCGTTCACTACGTTCACTCCAGTCAATGGACTCGCTTGGTCCCACTCGCTCGTGAACTCGCTCGCGGGACCCCCGCGAGTCCATCGCAGTTCTCACATCGTTTCTAAGGCCCGAGAGGTGACTCTCTCGGCACGACTTCCACTGGCAGTCCGTTGACGACGCTTGGACCGAACTCGTCTCGTCCTTCGAGGCGTTCTATGTCGATGAGTCGGGCGAAGAAAAGCGCCTCACGGTGACCCCGGAACTACTCGACGGGTCACTCGTTCGGACGGTCGAACGGTCTGGGCCGGAATGACCTCGCCAAGCGACTTGTTGGCGACGACGAGACTGCGGAGGGTCGATAGCCGATGAAACACGCCTCGGACCGGCCACCACCAATTCAATAACTAAGAATACAGCAGTACAGTCTCTCGTAAGCAACTATTCGTTAGTCGTAGGTACTTCAGTCGGAGCGTCGTCGGAGCGTCGTCGGTGCGGGTTTTCTGGGGGCTTGGTGGCTTCGAGGCCGCCAACAAGTCGCTTGGTGAATCATATCGCTGAGTTAACAATTTACCCTTCCACAACATGATTTGTAATATGGGTGTTGAATTCGACCCGGACGACATTCGAAATGCGATTCTTGACCAGGTGGAGGAGGGCGTGAAAAACTGGATTGAGTCTGAGGCTGGTGACGGTCATTTCGAGTGTGATTGTGGCTCGCGGTCGTTTGATACCGAGGCATGGTTTAATTCAAACGGAGAGATTGAGGCAGCAGGCGTTTGTAAAGAATGCAATAGTAGAGTGAATATTGACGTAGACACCTCTGAAATCGATGCTTTAAGAAAATAATATGATTGATTGGGCTACTGTTGGTGTCTCTATCGTAGCGTCAGTACTTGGTTCGATAATAGTCACAGAGTATCGCATTCGACGAAAAATGTCTGTTGAGGCGTCAGAAGAAATCCGCAACTGGTACTCAGATGGTTCCAACTATGCGTCCAAAGTAAAGCGCTTGTGGCGGAGGCTATTCGACGAGCCAAATCAAAAAGGAATGAATCTCTCTGAGATACGAAGCGAACTGAATCTGCTAGAGGGTTCAATATCCCGGCACGCGTCTAGAGGCGAAGAACTGGGAGTAGATCAGGACGTGATTGACGCACTTGATGAACTCGCAAGGGAATGCCGTCGTCCGAGTGAGGTGCCACTTCATATGAATTCAGATGTCGACTTCCAGGAATTCCGAGAAGACTGCATTGACGCAGCAGAGAAGGTTGAAGAAGCAATTACTTCTGCTTCGTAGTTTGTGCTACTGCGAACAGACGGTGGTACCCGGCCAGCGTCAGAACCAACCACAAGGCAGGTCAACCGTCTGCATCAACGCCTCAATCATCGTCGATAACCTCGCCTCCGTCCGGGATGTAAACGTTCTCCAACCGCTCAATCCGCGACCGAACCGGCTACCCGGTACAGGTTATCGTCGACGAAGCCCATCGGCATCTACCCGACTCCAAGAGCGAGTCAAGCGCGAAGGTCAACACGCTGGCGGCGATGCTACACGAGGACCGAGACAAAGGCGTCAAAGTCGTGATCGCATCGCAGGACCCGCAGGACTTCTACTACCCGCCGGTCAAGCAGTGCAAATACCTCGTGTGGGTCGGGCCGCCGTCGACGTTCCACCGAGGGTTCATCCGCTACTATAACCTGAAGGACCTCGACGGCGGTGGACTGCCGTCTGAGCGATGGGAGTACGTCGTCATTCGTCCGACTGAGCCACCGAGCGCTGTCTATCACGGCGAGACACAGGAGGTGTACGGGTAAACTCTATGCAAACCGAAAATAGTTCATACCTCGAAATCACCAGCCTACTCGCCCCTGTCCTTTTTACCTTCCAGTACCCGTCACGGGTGTTGGATTCCGCTTTCGCGGGTTATGTGGGTGGGGCACGATTCGGGGGTCTCGCATGAAGGTCGTCCGAATGCGGGACTTCTCACGTCGTCAGAAAGAGCGACTGCAGAGCGGTGAGACCGCGACGCTCGCTGAGGAGTTGGTCGCTGAGGTGTACGGCCTCGACCACCGACCGGACGACACCGACTGGTACGATTGTGTCCACCCGAACAGCGGTGCAAAGACAGAGGTCAAATCGACTTCGGCGCAGATTGGTGTGAAGTATCCTGCTCGCGGTCGCTTCCGGCTACGGCGCGACCAAACGAGGTCGCTACTCGCGGCGGATGCTCGGGGTGTCGCGTGGTATGCCTTCGTGCTGTACGACTTCGAGAAGGGCGAGATACGGATTCGTCGGGCGAAGCCTTCGACAGTGAGTATGTGGGTGCGTGAGGCTGGTGGGTGGAACGAAGCGGGTCACGAGGCGTTCGAGAAGCAGCGGAAATTGAGACGAGTTATACACCTCTGAACAACCTCGAATACTATATGTCTGAAATATTATGTTGGCAAGGTGTAGACCCGAAATCGAATTTTTCTCAACGTCCGGTTTCTGAACCTTCCGGTCATTTTGAGGCACTCACCACGATTTGGTGAGTAGACGAATATCATATCGGTTTCCTTATCTCATGGTTCGGAATTAAACGTCTACTAGAACAAGACTTAAGTGTGGACAGATAAACAGACTAGCCAGTAAATCATGTAATAACGACTGTTTCATTTCCACTATGAAGACTGATTTCTGGCCGCGAAACACTTGATCAATTGGTACCTGGTTCGGTGTCTCGCGGGCCGAGAAGCACCCCCTACGGGCCGGGGTACTTCCCGACCTTCGAAGGTGGCTATTTGGACTCTTTGTTTCTGGGGTCTTAGATTTTGCCTTCGTTGAGAGGCCCTACAGAAGCATCGACATATGCAAAAAGGAAAAATTGCTGTTACAGAAGCACAGGTTTCCAATATCGACACCTCCGTTTTCCCCACGGAACACACGAAGAACGGTGAAACCGTTCGAAAGAGTCTCACCTTGGGGCGAACAGAAACCGACCTCTCTGGTAATGAAGTCACACGCGGGCGCGCTGCCGCTGAAGACGCTGTCGAAGAACAAGGCTTCCATATCAACAGTGAGGGCAACATCGAAGCAGACGACCCAGTCGTCCGTGTCGTCACGGAGGTTGCAGACTTTTTCGCCGTTGATGAGGAGTACGTCGTGACCCAGAGTACAAAGAAGACATTCGTCTTCGACTTGGTTGAACGGTCTAATGGCACCCCTGTACGTCCGGTCAATCTCGACCTTGAATCATTCATCGACGCGAACTCTGACGCTGGCTACTGGCTGGCTGGTGTCTACAACCGTGACGAAGACGCCAACTCTGCGAACGCTTATGGAGAAGACAACGTCTTCAACGACGAGGAAATTGGTGATATACTTCGTAACTCCGATAAGAACCGTATCGGTGTGAAACTCGTCTTCGAGAACTCTGAAGTGAAGATGCTTGTCACCGAATCTGGGTACGTTCAGGTCTACAGTCCGAGCGACTATGACACGCTTCAGTTCAAGCGGTTGTTGGATGGGGTAGTTCTCCCACACGCATACATGGCCTGACGGATAAACCAGCTCCCACTGTGTCTGATTATTTAGGATTCTACCCACCGAGTCAATGGTACAGGTGATTTGATAGGTGGACAGACAGACTTACAATCGTGGCTGAGTTATTTTTTAATATACTGGGTGAAATACAACCATGACTGAATCAGGGGGTAGTATTCGCTGGGCAATCCATAGTACTCTTGGAACCAGCTTGAGCATGGCCTTCTATGCGCTTGTATTTGGCGTATTAGCAAGTCCAGTGCTTGTTGGCATCGCCAAGTACTTCCCCCAGGCAGAGCCATTTGTCTGGCTGGCCTTCCTAAGCACAATTCTTGGTGTGATGGGACACACAAAACGAAATGGTGTGTCTACGATCCCTGACGAGGTGGCTGACCTGCCAGCAAGTCAGAAACTGCAGTACTTCATGAGCCTTGTCTTTGTTGCTAGCGTCATGTTTAGTATCCAACTGGCCGTCGCTGGCATGGTTGGATACTTGGTGGCACTCCAGTTGAACATGCCTTTGTTAGCAATAGCTGCTGTAGCTGTCTTCCCGCACGCAGACTCCTATCTTGGCCGGAACCTGGATGTCTCGTTTGGGCTTATAGGCATCTACATTAGTATGGGTGTTCTGCGTGCTATGTCTGTCATCTCTGGCATCCCAGATAACATAGCACAAACAGCTGGAGATGACGTTCGTTCCGTGTTCTAATTTTGCGCTTCCTTATTTCGAATGTCGTATGTACAGTAAATCAACTCTCTGAACACACCTAAAGTTGCAAGTAATAGGAGTAGCTCACGTGTTGGAACACTTGCGTAGTTTAGTAGTTCACTGAGCTGTGTGACCTGTATAGCCACTTCAATTAAGATAGTCGCTAAAATAGCTGAGACAACTCCTTCGAGACCAATTTTCACGGACCACCCTAGAACCCATGCGATGGTATTTCCTTCATGGATAGCATCCCCAACACGTTGTCTCAAGTTCCGACTACTAGATTTCCCCAGCACAATTACGCGTCTTCAGTCTTGGAATCTGCCTTTCTCATATCCTCATCAACTTTCTCCTGAACGACACGGGAAATGAAATCAATCCGTTCCTCATGTTGATGTCGTTCATAGATTTCATCTAAAATCGGGTCTACTTCTTGCCGTATCCGAATTGCGTGTCGAATCCACTCACTCTTAGAGTCGCCGTACGACAGTTCGTTTTCAATTTCCTCGTTTAGCTCATCTGGGAGACTCAGGCTAGTTCTGGCCATGGGCGGGTAATCAGTGATTGAATGAATAGTCTCACGTGGTATTAATGACACGGGCTAGTAGGTGTGACTCGCACCGGGTAGTAATTATTAAGCTAATACAGTAATACAGTATTACCTGAATGGCGCTATCAGTGAACGTCACCATCTCGATGCCACCGGAGATGGTTCAGAAAATCGACGAACAGAGCAAGAATCTCGGAATGAGTCGTGCCGAGTACGTCCGGCATCTCATTCAACAGGCTCCGGACTCACCGTTCGAAGACCCAGACGTGCGACTCAACCAGAGTCCACGTGTTGACGCTTAGAAGGGGGATTGGATGCCTAGGAAACGTCCTTACCCCCATTTCTGGGGAAACTCTCCGAAGTACCTAAAATTGCCGCTCAGGAGGTGTGCGAGTGACTGACCTCGAACCACTCTCCCCGGAGGAAGGTGTCGAGCGATTCTTTGCCTACCGCGAGTCCACTGCGTTCTGACGACGCTATCTATCGAGATGTGAGTTCCGACCGCGAGAATCAGCTCAAGAGCGGAACGACGAAATATAGGACGATAGCAACACGCTCGACCCGGACTTAGGGGCCTTGACTGGTGAAGGGGAGGTTTGATGGACCGCTATCACGTTACCGTCGTTGGAGATTCCGGCTCTGGGAAGACACCTTCCTCCGAGAGGTACACGACACGTTCTCCGGACTCTCCATTTGGACCGGACGCCGGAGATATCTCCGGGCGTGACCCCAATGATATGAGAGAATTTTTTGTGGCGTAACGGGCGAGACTCCCATCCATCTTCACTTCCACCGAAACCACCACTTTCACTCCGCTCTTGGCGGACCCTCTTTACACGCCCGCCCGACGGCAAGGATATGCAGACCGGACACGGAACGCCCCCGTCGGACCCGACTGCGCTCTTCCACGATATCGTCTCAACACTCCGCGAGACGCGCTCTGGAGTCCACCAACACCGGATGGCACAGGCGCTCCTCCAGAAGGACGCGAGCGGGTCGCGCTTGGTTGCGCTTATCGACGATGCCGAACGTGCAGTGTTCTTCAATCCCGCCTCGCGGACGTTGGAGGCGGTTCCCTTCGACCGCGACGGAACACACGAATCAGACGCCGAATCGCTCTCACAGCGATTGAGCGACCCGACAGCGTGGGGGGAGACGCACGCGGCGTCGCTTGTGGGGGGGCACCCGCACTATCGGTGGGCGTGGGGGGTGAGGCGCGAGGACGAGTAGGTCCCGGTTTTTTGAGGCAACTCGAGTCCTCTCGATGAGGACGAGGTCACGTACGAAGTATCCCTGCCGTATTCAAGGATAGACTAGTGTCACCATGTGAGCAGAATTACTATATTCAATAACTCTGAACTACATATTCATGGCTGGCACGATTAAAGCACTGCACGTAGATGACGATCCGGCTTCTACGGACCTGACTGCGGAATTTCTCGAACGCGAGAACGAGAATCTCAGTGTGGTGTCAGCAACCAGTGCGGAAGAGGGGCTGTGTCGGCTTGCCGAGACCGACATCGACTGTGTCATTAGCGACTACGACATGCCCGGTCAGACAGGAATCGATTTTCTCAAAGCTGTCCGCGAAGAGTATCCCGACCTCCCGTTTATCCTGTTTACTGGGAAAGGTTCGGAAGAAGTTGCAGCCGATGCAATCTCCGCCGGAGCGACTGATTACATCCAGAAAGAGACCGGTCCCGGTCAGTACACGGTGTTAGCCAATCGAATCACGAATACCGTCGCACAATACCGTGCACGCCGCCAATCTGAACGTGCCAACCGCCGGCGCCGCCAGACGCTCACGCGAATCACTGACGGATTCGTTGAGATGGATGCCGACTTCACAGTCACAGACGTGAACGAACAGACTGTGGAACTGACGGGACTCGCGCGCGAGGAACTCATCGGTAGCAACTACCAGGACGATATTGTCGAGGGTGACTCGGATGCATCGTTCGAAGAGTACAAACACGTTCTCGCCACCGGAGAGGCGCGTACCATCGAGGCTCGATCAGATATCAACCCGAATCGGTGGGTCGAAGAGCGGATTTTTTCCACCGAGGCCGGAGACGGTATCTACGTCTACTTTCGGGACATCACCGAACGCAAACGGCGAGAACAGAAACTCCAGGCACAAACCAGACGGCTCCAGGGCGTTCTCGATAGCGTGCAGGCCGCACTCTGGATGCGAGACACGGACAGCCAGTTCATTCTGACAAATCAGAATTTCCGAGAACTATTCGATATCGACGACGAGCGAGACGTCACTGGAAAACGGTTAGATGAGTTGTTCGATGCGGAACTCGTCGAGTTGTTCAGGACTACTGACGAGCGTGTCTCGTCGTCCGGCGAACCACTCGAGAGAGAAGAGGCGATTGAGACGGGAGACGGCACGAAGGTGTGTCTCCTGAGACTCACACCGCTTTTCGACGACAACGGCGAGGTACTTTCGACGGTCGGTGCTGCTGTGGATATAACCGAACGAAAGGAGCGAGAACAGACGTTAACCGCCCTCCATAGAGCCGCACAGAAAATCGAGCAATCGGCTGACGAGAGCACGGTATACGAGACGCTCGTCGAAACTGCCGAAAACGTGCTACATTTCGACCTCGTCACGGTTGACATCGAACGAGACGGGTACCTGATTCAGGAGGTATGGAAACCTAACAGCCGCAAAGTGGAGTACTACGAGCGGACACCTATCGAAGCGAACGAAACGGTCGCCGCGCAGGCCTACAATCGTCAGGAGACAATCGTCATCGACGATCTCAGAACGACTGACATCACGCCCGCCGACCCCGACTATCGGTCGGCAATCACAGTTCCTATCGGAACGTTCGGGACGTTTCAGGCGGTGCTGAGTGACGTCGGTGCATTCGATGAATCTGATCAGGAGTTCGCCGAACTGCTCGTCGATCACGCTCGGGTGAAACTCGCCCAGCTCGATGGCACGTTGGAACGCCGAGAGTAACTGCGGCGAAGCGGCGGTCGTTCCCGCTGTAAGGTTGACGTTACTCCTCTCTCGATGTTACTCCCCCCGCGTTCTCAGAGAATCGTTCGGGTTCGTCTACAGAAAAGGCAAGTCAGTGTGTCCGACCGTGAAGAATTATACACGCTCCCCGCACACCCACACCCATGAACGACGAGGAACTCGACGAACTTCGGTCGTCACTGACGCCCTACGAGTCAAGCGGCGGGGTCACCACCTACCAGAACACCGTCGCAATCGCCTGCCCGGCGTGCGAGAAACCCTTCGACGACCTGGTTGTCTGCGAAGACGACTACAACAGTCTCGAACTGAGCATGATGCTCGACCTGTGTGTGACCCAGCACGACGGCGACGTGCTGTTGTTCACCCACAAGCAATGACGTTCTCCCCCGGCGTTCACGCCGGAGTAACCCTGCTCATTCGTGGCTCCGTACGCCACCATCGATAGTCGTCTCTTCGGCAATCGTCTCCGCTTGGACGAATCCCGAGATGACCCACGAAACGAGAGCCGAAACCGCGGCCGAGAGGAGTCCTGTTTTAGCACCTGCTTTCCAGCCCTCGGTGAGTGTACCGGCGACGAATCCGAAGCAGAAGCCGACGACTGCACTGAAGACGGCACTGGCGAGTCGATTCATACGTCCCCAACGGGTGCCGAGGTGAAAAACATCGGTTGAGTATCGAGCTTCGGCAACCCGGTATCGCGCTTATTCGCTCGGCGGAAGCCCGTTTTCGTCGATAACGTCTCCGTCTTCGTCGACGGTGACGATACCGCGGTTGTTGACGGCGTAGGGGTCGAGCCCGACTTCTTCGAGGAACTGCTTGTAGAGTCGTTCGGCCGTCTCGGCGTCCTTCTGGCGGTCCGAGGCGCGGTCACAAAGTTCGACAAGGTCCTCTGGCACGTCGTTTTCGTGGACAATCCAGTGGTTGATGAGGTCCGACAGGCGGCGGATGGGCGAGGTGAAGTGCCCGTAGATGTCGAAGTTGAGCGCGTAGTGGCCGCCGAAGGGGTCGTTCATATACTTCGCGCGGGGCATGACCTTCAGCACGGCGCGCTGAATCTTGTTGAGCGCGCGGGAGTTCGCGCTTTCGAGCGCGTCGTTGACGGCTTTCCGGGGTTCGTCCCACGACGTGGACTGGATGCTCACGCCGTCGAGTTCGGTAATCTCACGGAGAGCCTTGTCCCACTGGTCGGGAGTCGGCTGTGGGTGGACGCGGTACATCGCTTCGACGCCGCGGTTCCACATGAGTTCGTGCGTAACGGCCTTGTTGGCCTTCAGCATGCACTCTTCGATGATGGTGTGGGCGCGGTCGCGACTCGGATTGAGGACCAGCGAGCCGTCTTCCTTCCGCTGTTCGTGAAGCTGGTCAGCGAGGTCGAACACCAGCGCGTTCTCCTCGTGGAGCGGCAGTTCGGGGTCGTCGAGGCGGTTCTCACACTGCGTGTAGGTGAGGCGTTCGTTGGAGTGAATGACGGACTTGTAGATGTCGATAGACTCGAACGAGAGCGTGTCCTTCTTGATTTCCATCTCGACGGTGTGCGCCAGTCGGTCCTCGTTGGGGACGAGCGAACAGACTGTCTCGGCCAGCGCCGGGGGAAGCATGTGGATAGTGTAGGCGGGCAGGTAGACGGTGTTGCCGCGCTTGACGGCCTCGGCCCACATCTCTGACCCGGGGTGGACGTAGTGGGTCACGTCGGCGATGTGGACCCACAGCGTGTACGTTTCTTCGTTCTCGCGGATGCTCAGGGCGTCGTCGAAGTCCTGTGCGTCTATGGGGTCAGTTGTCCACGTCGTCAGGTCCCGAAGGTCCTGACGGTGTTCGAGTTCGTCTTCGATCTCCTCGTGGACGCCTTCGGTGCGGGCGCGCGCCTCCGAGAGGACTTCCGGTGGGAACTTGTCGCGAATCTCGAACTCCTTGAACAACTCTTCGCGCTTGTTCTGCAGGTGCCGCGCGAGTTCGGCGTCAATCTCCACCGGTCCTTGCCCTTCGGCGGTCCCGGCATACGCCTGCGAGTCGTCTGACATGGCCCCGACTAGACGGGGCAGGGAGAAATGCGTGTCGGGCGAGGCGAGCACGACGGAAAACGAGGTCACTGCCGACACAGTTTCGGAACCGACCGATAGCGGTGGAAGCGGCGACGACGTGTGGGAACTGTGGTGTATTAACTACGTTCGTCCCACCGTTCGCGGCCGCCGGGCGGTTCGTACCGCTCTTTGACGGCGTCGAAGTACCGAACCAAGAACTCTTCGTCGGAGATGCCGTGTTCTTCGATGTCGACGAGGAGTCCTTCGAGTTCCTCGCGTGGCTGATGACAGAGTTCCCGATAACAGGCCTTACAGAGGTGTTCGAATCGTTTGCCGTGTCGTTCCCAGCGGTTCCCCTCTTTGTCGTATTCGCGCGCCGCCGACCGGATAACTGAGTCACCGCATGCGATGCACACGACCCGCTTCCGGTCCCGGTTGCTCCGGGAGCGCCACATATCACTGAAGTGGACCCAGTCGTACTTAGCAGTTTTTCCCACCCTGTCGGCCACATGTCAGACAACGTGGGGAATACCCCGATGACTGGGTATTCGTTCGACGCGGAGCGGTCGATTTATCGGCGGTGAGCGTCCACGACCCGGTATGAAGGTCAAGTCTCGCCACCATCTCCGCAGCGACGAAATCGACGCGTTGTGCGAATCCATCGAATCGTCACTCGGCGTCCGTCTCGACGGTGACGCCTTCGAAGCAGTCGAGTTCGCGGATGCGGACTACGATATCGTCCTCGTCGACGGTGAACCGGCCGTTATGTACATCGATGACCAGCCGTTCTTGACGGTCAAAGGTGCGAATCAGTTCCCGCCGACGACGAACGTCGTCACCGTCGACGCGGGCGCGGTTTCGTTCGTCTCCAGCGGGGCCGACGTGATGCGCCCCGGCATCACCGAGGCGGACGAATCTATCGAAGCCGGCGACCTCGTCGCCATCGCCGAAGAGAACCACAGCAAGGTCCTCGCAGTCGGCCGTGCGCTCGAAGACGGCGACGACCTCGTCGGCGACTCCGGAAAGGTTGTCGAGTCCATCCACCACGTTGGCGACGACCTGTTCGACTTCTCGGTCTGATTTTTGCTTCGTTGCGGCCGCGCCGTCTCTCACTCGGCGTATTTCTCGATGGCCGCTTCGTAGCCTTCTCGCGCCAGCGCGAACGTCTCGCGCAGGTCTCGTAGCGGCGTCTTCGACGCGTCCACCCGGAGGTCGTTGTAGTATGGCTCCATCTCGCGGTCTTCGGTCGAGGTCACGACGACCGCCGCACTCTGTATTTCGAGGTCGTCGCGCTTGTCGCCACCGGCGGTGTGACCCGCGCCGAGCGCGTCGATGAGGCGTCTCACCAGTAGTCTGTCACGGCTACTTCGCTCGTAGGATTCGGCCGTCGCGTCGACAACCGACTCGTCCGTGAGCAGGTTCCCCGCGACAGTGTAGTTGTCTCTCTCGCGGCGTCCGGTTTCTCCGTGGTGACCGGCTTCCTCGTGGTGGCGGGTTCCCTCGCGGTGACCGGCCCACCCGAGACAGTTGTCCCCCGTGAAGGCGAAGGTCCCGTCGGCATCAACGCCGTGGAGTTGGCGCTCCGCGCGACTCTCGTCGGCGTTCAGAAGCGACCGGAGCGCGTCGTCCACCGCGAGGCCGTCTTCGAGGTACGACAGCCCCTTGCGGCCGAGTTCTGGGTTCGTCACCGCCTGTGTCGCAACTGCGCCGTGTTCACTTGCAAAGGGACAGAGGGCACCGACGCCCGGAAGTCGGGTCGTCACGGCCACGCCGAAGCGATGCTGGTCAACCCCGTCGGCATCGACGTACTCCTCGTGGACACAGATGCTGAGTGTCATAGTGTGACACTGGGTAGAGTGCGGTAAACATCCGGCGGAATCGCCCGCGAGCGTCGGTTGTGATACCTGTGCGGTATCGTTTGCACTCTGATACATATCTATTATCCGACAAACGTCTGACGTAAGAACTAACCCCGTCGTGACCGCTCTACGTGCTATGGGTATCATGAGTAAGATTCTCGGTGGTGGTGGCTCCCGAACGACCGAGGACTACGTCGAACTCGACCTCGACGACTTTGACACCGCTCGCGGAGACGCTGGCATCTCGGTCCACATCGCGGAAATCGGCGGACAGCAGGATGTCATCGCCATCAAGGACGCCGTCTACGACGGCAACATGGTCATCGCTGACATCATCCGGCATACGACCTCCGACAACACGATGGAACACATTATCGACGACCTTCGACAGGTCGCGCACGAGGTCGACGGCGACATCGTCCAGAAGGGCGACGACCAGATTATCATCACGCCGTCCGGCGTCTCTGTCTCGCGCCGCAAACTCACCACCTAATTTTCCCCGTTCGCTGCGGGTGGGAGGCCCGCAACTTGCGGTTCGGATAGCCCGAACCGATGCCTATTCGGTCCCCTCGTCCCTAGAGTCGTCCGAATGAGCAAGGACCACATCGAGGTTCGTGGTGCCGAAGAGCACAACCTCAAGGACCTCGACGTCCGCATCCCTCGCGAGACGTTCACCGTCGTTACCGGCCTGTCGGGGTCGGGCAAGTCCTCCCTCGCGTTCGATACGGTTTACGCGGAGGGACAACGCCGCTACATCGAGTCGCTGTCGGCGTACGCACGGAACTTCCTCGGCCAGATGGACAAGCCGAAAGTTGAGGCCGTCGAGGGTCTCTCCCCCGCTATCTCCATCGACCAGAAAAACGGGGCGAACAATCCGCGGTCGACCGTCGGAACTGTCACGGAACTCCACGACTATCTCCGTCTCCTGTACGCCCGCGTCGGCACACAGTACGACCCCATCACGGGCGAGGAAGTCGGCGAGCAGTCCGCACAGGACATGGTCGACCAGATTCTCGAACTCCCCGAGGGGACCCGTGCGAAGGTCGTCGCACCGGTCGTCCGTGACCAGAAAGGCGAGTTCAAGGACCTCTTTTCGGACCTCGTCTCCGAGGGCTACGCCCGCGTCGAAGTCGACGGCGAGGAGTTCGACCTCTCCTTCGAGACGCCCGAACTCGACAAGAACTACGACCACACCATCGACGTGGTCGTCGACCGCGTGAAGGTCGCGCCCGACGCGCGCTCCCGCATCGCGGACTCCGTCGAAACCGCACTGGAGGAGGCAAACGGCGTCCTCAAACTCATCGTGCCGGACCCGCCGGAAGACCTCCCCATCGCGTCCAACACGCGCTCGACGGGGTCGCTCGCGGGCGACGGCGACGACCGACTCGTCGTGGAGTTCTCCGAAGAACTCGGTAACCCGAACTCCTCGTTCCGCTTTTCCGAAATCGAGACGCGCTCCTTTTCGTTCAACAGCCCCCACGGGGCCTGTCCGGAGTGTGAGGGTCTCGGCAAGGCGAAGGAAGTCGACCCCGACCTCGTCGTCACCGACCCGTCGAAACCGCTCAAGCACGTCTTCGAACCGTGGAGCTACAACCGGACCTATTATCGAAGACAACTCGACAACGTCGCCGACCACTTCGGCGTCAGCGTGAACACGCCGTTCGAGGACCTCGACGAAGAGATACAGGACGCCTTCCTCTTCGGAACGTCCGAAGACGTAGTCTTCGAGTGGACGACGAAAAACGGCACTCGACACAAAGAACACCCCTTCGAGGGCGTCGTCGGCAACCTCGAACGCCGCCACGTCGAGACGGATTCCGAGCGGACGCGCGACCACATCGAGGAGTTCATGGCCGTCACGACCTGCCCCGAGTGCAACGGGTCGCGCCTCAAAGAGCAGTCTCGCCACGTCCGCGTCGGCGGGACGACGCTTCCCGAAGTCAACCGCATGACTATCGCGGGCGCACTCGAACACTTCGAAGGCCTCGAAACCGACCTCTCGGAGCGCGAACGCACCATCGCACAGGAGATTCTCAAGGAGATTCGTGCCCGCCTCGGCTTCATGACCGAAGTCGGTCTGGAGTACCTGACGCTGGACCGCGAAGCCGCGACACTCTCCGGCGGCGAATCACAGCGTATCCGCCTCGCCACGCAGGTCGGGTCGGGTCTCGTCGGCGTCCTCTACGTCCTTGACGAGCCGTCTATCGGGCTTCACCAGCGTGACAACGACAAACTACTGAACACGCTCGAAGGCCTCCGCGACCTCGGAAACACGCTCATCGTCGTCGAACACGACGAGGAGACGATGCGCCGGGCCGACGAAATCATCGACATGGGTCCCGGCCCGGGCAAGCGCGGCGGCGAAGTCGTCGCACAGGGCGACTTCGACGACATCGTCGCGGCCGACAACTCCATCACGGCCGACTATCTCTCGGGCCGCAAAGACATCGACGTACCCGAAACCCGGCGCGAGGGAGACGGTGAACTCGTCGTCCGCGGCGCGCGACAGCACAACCTCAAGGACCTCGACGTGCCCATCCCGCTCGGGACGTTCACCGCCATCACCGGCGTTTCCGGGTCGGGCAAGTCCACCTTGATGCACGAAATCCTCTACAAGGGTCTCGCCCGCCGGATGAACGACAACACCTCCGTCGACCCCGGCGAGCACGACGCCATCGAGGGGTACGACCAAATCGAGACGGTGCGACTCATCGACCAGTCGCCCATCGGGCGCACTCCGCGGTCGAACCCCGCGACCTACACCGGCGTCTTCGACTACGTCCGCGAACTGTTCGCCCAGACGAAACTCTCCAAACAGCGCGGCTACGAGAAGGGTCGGTTCTCCTTCAACGTCAAAGGCGGCCGCTGTGAGGCCTGTAAGGGTCAGGGGAACGTCAAAATCGAGATGAACTTCCTCTCGGACGTGTACGTCCCCTGTGAGGAGTGTCACGGCGACCGGTACAACGCCGAAACGCTCGACGTTCGCTACAAGGGCAAGACCATCGCCGACGTGCTCCAGATGGAAGTGGACGAAGCCCTCGACTTCTTCGAGGCCAACTCGCAGATTCGCCGTCGCCTCCAACTGCTCCACGACGTCGGTCTCGGCTACATGCAACTCGGCCAGCCGTCGACCACGCTCTCCGGCGGGGAAGCCCAGCGCGTGAAACTCGCCGAAGAACTCGGCAAGAAGCAGACCGGCGACACGCTCTACCTGCTCGACGAACCGACGACGGGGCTTCACAAAGAAGACGAGCGGAAACTCATCGACGTGCTCCAGCGACTCGCGGACAACGGCAACACCGTCCTCGTGGTCGAGCACGAACTCGACCTCGTGAAGAACGCGGACAACATCATCGACCTCGGTCCCGAAGGCGGCGACGGCGGCGGGACCATCGTCGCCAGCGGCACGCCCGAAGCAGTCGCCCGGAACCCCGATTCCCACACCGGCCGGTACCTCCGCGACTATCTCCCAGACGTGGAC
>NZ_JBZRPK010000234.1:0-2193 GCF_058382125.1 Haloferax sp. s1 | reverse complement strand
TCCCGGGCCGTACGCGTTGGGGTGGATCTGCCCGTCCTGCATGCCCGGGACGGTCGCCCCCGCGGGGGCGGCCATCGCGCCGCCGTCTCCGGTCGCGCCGGCCGGTTTCGTCGGCTGGGCGTAGCGCGCGCCGATACCGCCGGTTGCGAGGACTGTCGCCCCGGCGAATACGGGTTCGACGCCGTCGTCGGTGAGGACGGTTGCGCCGCGGACGGTGCCTTCGTCGCTCACGAGGTCGAGGACCATCGCGTCGTCGATGATACGCACGCCGTCGTGGTCGGAGAGGTGTTCGAGGAACGGACGGAGGACGTACTTTCCGGTGCTAGCGTCGACGTGGAGGATGCGGCGGTTCGAGTGACCCGCCTCGCGGGCGAGGTCGAAGTCGTCGCCGGCGGTGTCGAACTCCACGCCGAGGGTGTCCAAGAGCACGTTCTCGACGACCTCACGGGCCTCTGAGACGAGCACGTCGACCGCCTCCGGGTCGGCGGTGTCGTCGCTCGCCCGGCGGATATCCTCGGCGAACGCATCGGGTTTCGACTGGGTGACCGCGATGCCGCCTTGCGCCCAGTCGGTGTTCGCGTCCTCGGGTTCGGTCGCTTTCGTGACGACGAGCACGTCCGCACCCTCGCGGGCGGCGGCGAGCGCGGCGGCACACCCGGCGATTCCCGACCCGACGACCAATACGTCGGTCTTCATAGTTCGAGCATGCGGTCGAGTGCGACCGCGGCGAGTTCTTTCTCCTCGGGCGCGACTTCGACGACGTTCGGTTCGCGGCCCGCGGCCAGTTCTTCGAGCACCCACGTCAGGTAGTTGGGGTCGACCTGCCGCATGGCGTTGCAGTCCATACAGGCGTCGCCACAGAGCGGGCGCACGTCGACTTCGGGGTGCCAGCGCGCGAGGTGTCGCGCGAGGTGGACTTCGGTCCCGATGGCCCACGTCTCGCCGGGGTCGGCGTTGGCGATGACATCGCAGATGTGGCTCGTCGAACCGACTTCGTCGGCGGCCGCGACGACGCTCGGGCGGCACTCGGGGTGGACGACGACGTTCGCACCCGCGTCGCGGGCGTCTTCGACGTGGTCGACCTCGAAGCGCTCGTGGACCTGGCAGTAGCCGTCCCAGAGGATGACCTCGGCGTCTTCGAGGTCGGCGTCGTCGAGGCCGGGGAGTTCATCACCCTCGTCGTTCAGTTCTTCCTCCGCCCCTGCGACGCCGCCAGCCCACGGGTCCCACTCGACCACGTTTTCGATGCCGAGGTCGTTGGCCGTGTTGCGTCCGAGATGCTTGTCGGGCAGGAAGAGCACGGCGTCGCCGCGCTCGAAGGCCCACTCGAAGGCGTCGGTGGCGTTCGAGGACGTACAGATGAGACCACCGTGGGAGGCACAAAACGCCTTCAGGTCGGCGTAGGAGTTCATGTACGTCACCGGGATGATGTCTTTCCCGCCGGTTCCGTCGACGAGTTCCTCCCACGCGGAGTCGACCTGTACCGCCTCGGCCATCCCCGCCATCGGACAGGACGCCTCCATCGACGGGAGAATCACCGTCTGGTCGTCGTCGGTGATGATATCCGCACTTTCCGCCATGAACGTCACGCCGCCGAAAACGACGTACTCGGCGTCCGACTCGGCAGCGCGCTTCGAAAGTTCGTAGGAGTCGCCGATGAAGTCCGCGTGCTCGACGATTTCCCGGCGCTGGTAGTTGTGCCCGAGGACGATAACTCGGTCACCGAGTTGTTCACGGGCGGCGGCGATGCGCTGAGAACGTTCTTCCTCGTCGAGGTCTCGGTGGCTCTCCGGAAGCTGCTCGAACGTGTCGTATTTGAACAGACTGAGATCCGACTCGAACCCGACCGACTCTAATTCAACCACGAATTTTCACCACGATTGGCTCACTATCAGTAGGCCATATTGAAAAATATTTTTCTTCAATACTGCTCAAAGAGACGTGGAGTTCTCCTATAGGCCGTATTAGGACGTGATATATGACACGAATCGTTGTTAGGTGGCGAAAAGCAGCGTTCGCTCGTTGAAGAAGAATTTTCTTCAAAATGAGTTGCCGTTTGGTCGCACAGGGTACGTGGGACAGGAGGGACGAACAGAAGTAAGCGATCTGAAACAGAACGAACGGCACGAGCGAACCAAGCGAGTCGGGCAGAGCAGGCGAGTCGGACGGAGCAGGCGAGTCGGGCAGAGCAGG
>NZ_JBZRPK010000235.1:0-2195 GCF_058382125.1 Haloferax sp. s1 | reverse complement strand
GTGCGGAAGCGGTTTACGCTGCGACTGATATGGTGGAGGCGTTGGCATGAACTTCGATTTCAGCGACCGGGTTGGCAGGGTCGAACCAAGCGCGACGCTCGCCATCTCGAACCTCGCGAGTGAACTGGAAGCAGAGGGTGAAGACGTAGTCGACCTCTCGGTCGGTGCACCGGACTTCCCGACGCCGGACAACATCATTCAGGCCGCGAAGGACGCGATGGATGCCGGACATACGAGCTACACCTCGTCGAACGGGATTCCGGCGCTCAAGGAAGCAATCGCAGCGAAGCTCCGCGGAAACGGCGTCGACGCCGAGGCCGACGAGGTTATCGTCACGCCCGGCGGCAAGCAGGCGCTCTACGAGACGTTCCAGACCGTCATCGACGACGGCGACGAAGTCGTCCTACTGGACCCCGCGTGGGTGTCCTACGAGGCGATGGTCAAACTCGCTGGTGGTTCCCTGAACCGCGTCGACCTCGCACAGCACGACTTCCGTCTCGAACCCGCGCTCGACGAACTCGCCGAGGCGGTCTCCGACGAGACCAAACTGCTCGTCGTCAACTCGCCGTCGAACCCGACCGGCGGTGTCTTCTCCGACGCGGCGCTCGAAGGCGTCCGCGACCTCGCGGTCGAACACGATATCGCCGTCATCTCCGACGAGATTTACGAGCGCATCACCTACGACGGCTTCGAGCACACCTCGCTCGGCTCCCTCGACGGGATGGAAGACCGAACCATCACCATCAACGGCTTCTCGAAGGCCTTCTCGATGACCGGCTGGCGGCTCGGCTACCTGCACGCCCCCTCGGACCTCATCTCGCAGGCTGGCAAGCTGCACTCGCACTCGGTCTCCTGTGCGGTCAACTTCGTCCAGCACGCCGGCGTCGAGGCGCTCTCCGAGCGTACCGACGACACGGTCGAAGAGATGCGTCAGGCGTTCGAAGGCCGCCGCGACATGCTCGTGGACCTCCTCGCCGAACACGACGTGGACGTTGCCGTTCCGAAAGGCGCGTTCTACATGATGCTCCCCGTCGACGACGACGACCAGGCATGGTGTGAAGGTGCGATTCAGGACGCGAAGGTTGCGACCGTCCCCGGTAGCGCCTTCAACGCCCCGGGCTACGCCCGCATCTCCTACGCTGCAAGTGAAGAGCGACTCCGCGAAGCCGTCGAGCGCCTCGCCGAGCACGACTACATCTAACGCGGCGTCTTCTTTCTTTTAGCGCTGTCCCACCCAAAAGCGGACGCGACCCTCGCTTCCGGCAGCGATTGTGGCATCTTCGTTCGCCCCCGCGATGTTCGTCGTCAATTTGCCGCCGATGGGGAGTGTCTCGTACCGTTCGACCCCACTACTGACCCGTCTGAGAAACGCGAGTTCCGTCCGGTCGCGTGTCGGAACCAACAACAACGCTTGGTTGCCGTCCGAAAACGTCCCTGAGAGGCCGCCATCGAGGTTCCGACTTCCGAGAACGTGGCTCTGATACCCACCGTTATCGGTGGCGACGAGTTCGAGGGCATCGTCGGTGGGTCGGTAGAACTCCGCGACGCCCCCAATGTGCGGCGTTCGAACAGCCGCAATCTCTTCTTCTCCGTTGGGGCCGAAGGAATCGACAGCGAGCGTGTGTCGCCAGCGGTTCCCGGTCCCGACTGGCGGTCCCGAACGAAACGCTCCTGTGTCGGTATCGATGGCAACCACACGAGCGCCGTCTTGGGCGTCGCTGGCGGTGGCGACGAGCTGTGCTGGGTCGCGGTCGAGCCACGTGACTATCGGAGCCGTTCCTTCGAAGACAGTCCCCTCGGGTGGCGAGAATCGGGACACCATCCAGTCGTCCGTGTCGATAGCGACGATACTACCGCCTTCCAGCGAGTCACCAAGCGCACCGTGGCCGTACTCGTCTGTGGCGTCACCAAATAGGCACACGGTACGTCTGGACGAGACGATTCGGGCGTCGGGGAGGGCGTTCACGTCGAACACTCGGCGTGGCTTGTCCAACCAGTGGTCTGGGTGCACTAAGTCGTACTCGGCGGTGATTTCCTGGAAGATCACTACCCCGTCGTCGCCGACAGTGACGAGTTGCTTGCGGCAGGGAATCGGACTGGTGTACGGCGACGATTCGGGGGGCGTGAGGAGGCGCGGTGCCACCGACGAGACGACCGGCGGACCGTCGAGTCGGGCGGGTCCAATTTCTGCCGAC
>NZ_JBZRPK010000236.1:0-2200 GCF_058382125.1 Haloferax sp. s1 | reverse complement strand
TGGAGGGCCGAGGATGCCGAATTGGGTATTTTCGGGCTCCTGGCCCCGGGGGACCCTCGTCCTGGGTTCGAGTAGCGCCCTCGTCGCCCCAGAATTCGCCCGCCGCGTGACGGGACTCGGAACGAAAAAAACCGTCCTGAGCGGCGGCGCGGGACTCCTCACCATCGTCGGCGTTCCAATCGTCCTGCTCGTGCTGCTCTTGACCATCGTGGGAATCCCGCTGTCGCTCGCCGGCGGCGTCGGATTCCTCTTAGCCCTTTGGGTGGCGAGCATCTACGGCGCGCTCGTCCTCGGGGCGTGGCTCCTCTCGTTGGCCGACTACAACAACCGCTGGGTCGCGCTGTTCACCGGCTTGTTCGTCCTCACGTTGCTCGATTTCGTCCCCCTCGGAGGCGTCCTCGAGTTCGCCGTCCTCATCGTGGGTCTCGGCGCGTTCGCGCTGGCACTCCGCGGTGAATCCGGCCACGACGGCGACGACGACGTGGGTGCGGCCGACGAGGGTTCACAAGAAGGCGCACCGATGGCCTGACGGCGCGCCGAACACCCGTCAAATTTCGGACGAACAATTATTATGGTCCTCTCTGTCTGTCGAGCCATGGCAATCGATTACACGGTCGAGTTGGAATCGTTCGAGTGGGACATCCCGGAAGGGTACAACATCCCTGCGGTTATCGAATCGCACGCCGACTCGTTCGGCGACCGGGTCGCGCTGAAGTTCCGCGACGCCGACGGCGGGCGTGAGGAACGAACCTACGACGACCTTCGGCGCGACATGAATCGGGTTGCCAATGCGCTCGAATCGATGGGCGTCGGGAAGGGCGACCGCGTCATTCACCTGCTTCCGCGTGACCCTGACGTGTTCGCCATCCAACTCGGCGCGCTCAAGCGGGGCGCGCTGCTCGTCCCGAGTTCGTCGATGCTCAAGCCCAAGGACATCGAATTCCGCGCGAACGACTGTGAAGCGACGACCGCAATCGTCCACGAGTCGCTCGTCGGTATGGTCGACGAGGTGCGAGCCGACACGCCGCTCGAACACTTCGTCGTCCTCGGCGGTGACGCCGACGGTTGGACCGAATTCGACGAGGTAGTCGCTGGCGAGTCGGACCGCCACGACGGCCCGGAACTGAAGGCCGAAGACCCGATGTCCATCAACTACACGTCGGGGACGACGGGTAAGCCGAAACCGGTCCGCCACCGCCACCGCTGGATGCGCTGTTTCGAACTCGTCAACGCGCCCTACTGGTGGGGCGTCACGGCCGACGACGACCTCTCTGACGAACTCCTCTGGGCGACGACCGGCACCGGCTGGGCGAAGTGGTTCTGGAGTCCCGTCGGCGTCGGACTGACGACGGGCGCGACACAGTTCGTCTATCGCGGCGACTTCGAACCCGAGACGTTCCTCGATATCATGGAAGAAGAGGAGGTCACCCGACTTTGTGCCGTCCCAACCCAGTACCGGATGTTTGCCCAGCACGACCTCGCCTCGTACGACCTGAAACTGAAAGAGGCGCTTTCGGCGGGCGAACCGCTTAATCGCGAGCCAATCGAAGCGTTCCGCGAAGCGTTCGACGTGATTCCCCGCGACGGCTACGGACAGACCGAGACGGTGGCCCTCCTCACGAACTACCCCGGTATCGACGTGAAACCCGGCAGCATGGGCAAGCCGACGCCGGGTCTCGGAACCACCCTCATCGACGAAGACGGCGAAGAAGTCGACGACGGCGAAATCGGCGAGATTGCGGTCCCGGTCGACTGTCCGGGCATCTTCGACGGCTACTACGAGAAGCCACATCTGGACGAAAAGACGTTCGCCGGCGACTACTACCGCACCGGCGACCTTGCCTCTCGCGACGAGGACGGCTACTTCTTCTTCGAGGGCCGCGCCGACGACATCATCATCTCTGCGGGCTACCGCATCGGTCCCTTCGAGGTCGAAGACGCGCTCGTCTCTCACGAGGCGGTCGCGGAGGCCGCGGCGGTCGGAAGTCCCCACGAGGAACGCGGAAGTATCGTCAAGGCGTTCGTCGTTCTCACCGGAGGATACGAAGGCTCCGACGAACTCGTGGACGAACTCCAGGCGTTCATGAAAGAGGAAACTGCGCCGTACAAGTACCCGCGCGAAATCGAGTTCGTCGACGAACTCCCGAAGACCTCTTCGGGGAAAATTCGCCGCATCGAACTGCGGTCCCAAGAGCGCGAA
>NZ_JBZRPK010000237.1:0-2206 GCF_058382125.1 Haloferax sp. s1 | reverse complement strand
GTTAGACCCATCGCGACGAGGCCCATGAATGCGACACCCGAGACGGCAGTTCCGAGTAGATAGAATGCCGCCAGTGGGTGGAAGTCCCGAAGCAGGTATTTGTTTTTCACCCGCCAGAAGTAGTTTTTGAGCAGCATACACGACACACGCGGGATGTACTCTCCGTAGTCGATGTGGCTCTTCCAGTCGTCGTCGTATAGGTAGGTCGACGAACACGCAACGTCGGCGACCCGAAGGTTTTCGACGTTCAGTTTGACAAGCAGGTCGTTGCAGTAGCCGTAATACTCGTACATGTTTTCGATGTCGGCCTGCTTCAACGCCTCGTATGAGATGGCCGTGTACCCGTTTTGCGGGTCCATCGTCTTCCAGTACCCGCTCGCAATCTTCGTCAAATACGAGAGAATCGAGTTACCAACGAGACGGAATCCCGGCATTGCATCGAGGTCTTCGCGCTTCATAAAGCGGTTCCCTTTCGCGTAGTCCGCATCACCCTCGGCGATAGGGTCGAGGTACTTCGCTAGTTCGTCAGGGTCCATCTGCCCGTCGCCGCCGAGGACGGCCGTAATATCGACTTCGTCTTCGAGGGCGTGGAGGTATCCCGTCTTGAGCGCTCCACCGACTCCGCGGTTTTCGTCGTGCTGGATGGGCACGATAACATCGTCGTAGTCGGGGGATTCCGGAGAGTGTTCGGCATTGAACGCTTCGGCGTGCCGCTGTATCTCGTCCCACGTTCCGTCGGTGGAGCCGTCGTCGATGACGTATGCCACGTCGACGAACGAGGGCATCGTGTCGATGACCTCGCCGACGTATCCCTCTTCGTTATACGCTGGCACGACGACGGCGGTCGATTTGTCTTTGTACATTGTCGTGGAAAGCTCTACCGCTGGGTGGTCGCTTTGGGGTCGTTATTATGTGCATGATAGGCGATGTAACTGCTCGGAATTGATGCGCACAAAGCTCCCTTTGTTCCGCCATTCGTGTTTTACCATCTACATAATAACTTGCCGCCGTCGGGTACGGAAAGATATCGATGAACGTGAGACATGAGGTAGATTCCCGACCGATCTACCTCGAAATCTGTCTCGATGACCCACAGTTGGTGCTCTCGTCATTTACCACGAATCGTTCTGAAGTGTTGGAAATAGAGTTCCAACCGACTGAAGAACAGGGGTGGGATTGCGCGTTTGTTATCGTTGAGGACGGTGACCGCGAGTCGTTGGTGGCTGCTTTCGAGTCCGATCCGACAGTCGCTGAGGTAGAGTTCCTCGGAGATATCGGCGACAACCATCGATTTCGGGTTCGCTTCGCGGATGGCGTCTCTTTGGTTCCCCCATCGACGACTGAGATGGGTGTGCAAGTCCTCTCTATTCGATACAAGCGCAATTCGTGGTTTATCCAGCTGCATCTCCCCGTTCACTCCGCGTTGCATCGGGTACAATCGTACTACCACGACCACGACATCACGTTTCGCGTCAAACGGCTTCACATCGCCCGCGACACCGACGTTGGTGCCGAGACGATGCTTCTCCCGAGTCAGCACGAAGTACTGCTGGTTGCCTATCGGAACGGATACTTCGACGTTCCCCGGAAAGCTTCACAAAGAGAACTCGCAGACCGCCTCGGTATCTCGAAATCGGGTGTCTCACAGCGAATTCGCCGTGCTGTGAGTCGACTTATTGAGACAACCTTGTCCCCGTGAAGTACGAATGGACGTGAGACCCGGTCAGAAACTACTATCGGCGGAACAAATTGTCCTCGTAAAGGACATCGACGTTCCCACGTTCCGTAGTCCCGTTGTAGATCTCCGATTCGACGAGTTTGACGTTCTCGGACCCATCGAGTATTTTCATCCCCTCGAAGCCGTCGAGCGACTTGGCGGTGATGCTGCGGAACTCGGTCTCGTCGGCGTCGTTGACGATTGGCGTGTGCGACGTAGTGACGTCTCCCCAGACCATTGTACAGCCGTCACCGATGATTTTGATACCTCGACGGTAATCGTCGCCAGTTTGTTTGATGTCGAGGCGGTCAAAGGTACAGTTTCCCCGGTCCGCGCGGGCGGCGTGACGCCCGCAGGAGCCATCGCCGCTCCCGGCGACGTTCGGCTCTTGGACGACCCCCGGTGGGGCATCTGCACCGGGCGGCCCTTTGGTCTGGGTCGCCCGGCCTGGGGCGGTGTACTCGGTTTCGCTGGTTGAGGTGTTGACGT
>NZ_JBZRPK010000238.1:0-2222 GCF_058382125.1 Haloferax sp. s1 | reverse complement strand
ACCGTAGGCGGTGTGGTCACCGCCGAGGATGTTGTCGCCGGGTCGAGCGAGCATCACCGTCACCACTGACCCGTCGTCGCCGCTCTCGACGGAGACGCTGCCACCGTATTTGTCTCCGACGAGCAGGCGGACGAGCGTGAGACCGAACCCCGTCGTCGGGTCGTCGTACTCCGGCAATCGGCGTTCTTCGACGACGGCCGCAACTCTGTCAGGAATTCCCGGTCCTTCGTCAGCGATTTCGATTCGTACCTCGTCTTCCGTTGCCGATACTCCGACTGCGACGTGAGGTGATTCTGTCTCTGAGTGAACGACGGCGTTCTCTAACAGGTGCCGGAGCGCCGTATCGAGATGTGCATCGGCGAGCGCCTGCAGGTTGTCGGGTGCATCCACGTCGAGTGTGACTGCCATACCGGTGTGGTCACTGCACACGTCGTCGATTGCAGTTTTGATGGCCGCACTCACGTCGGTCGGGACTGGGCACTCCCCCACGGGACCGAGAATCGCGCGGAGTTCGGAGATTGATGCGTCGATTTGGTCGGCGTTTCGCTGGATAACCCGAAAGTCCTCTGCGTGTTCGACTTCGTCATCCACTCCGAGGGTAGCGTAGCCGCGGATGACGTTTATTTTGTTCAGGACTTCGTGCCGGAGGATGCGATTAAGAACGGTCAAACGGTCGGCCTGTTCGGAAAGTTCGCGTCGATGACGACCGTTCATCGCCGTTCGAATACCGGTGAGAGCGCCGCCGATAGACCCACCGATGAGGACGTTTGCGACGAGGCTCGATTGGGCGAACACATCCAACTGTGTCGTGTATCCGGTGCCGACGAACGTCAATCCGAGAACGAGAATCATCGACGTGGCCCCGAGAATGCTCCACGTCGCAACGGTGTTGACGAACGACCGTTCGTACGAACTCACGGCCAAGCCGATACCGAATACGGTCAACCCGAGACCTAAGACGAGAAATACGGCCTGACCGAGTAGAAACTCGGCGAACCCGGCAGTCGGGTCGATAGATTCGAGGACTGTGTACCGTGTCGTAAGAAAGCCAATCGTGGCGACGAGGAACCCGCCGTACTTGATACTTCGACCCGGTACACCCCTCATAGTGTTATATGTGTTCACTCGACACAATCCTTACTCTTTTGGTGATTATTCTCTTCTCAGTTATGTCTTCCAACCGATTTGTGGCCGATTTTCAGTCCCAGTTACGGCCGGATTGACGCAGGTCCATTGAGTCCATTTATGAACGGTCGTGGCCGAGTCACGAGCATGTCTTCGAACAGAAAGGGAGACCGACGCGAACGCGAACTCGTGAACGAACTCGACGAGGCCGGGTTCGCGGTCATGCGTGCCCCCGCGTCCGGGAGCGCGACGACGCGCGAACTGCCCGACGTGCTTGCGGGCAACGGCGAGGTGTTCTACGCCATCGAGGCGAAGGCGTCCAGTGGCCGCCCTATCTACTTGAGCGGCGAGGAGGTCGAAGCGCTCATCTACTTCTCGCAGAATTTCGGTGCGAAGGCCCGCATCGCCGTCAGATTCGACCGCGAGGACTGGTATTTCTTCCACCCCGGCGACCTCTATGTGACAGACGGAGGGAACTACCGCGTCAAAAAGGAGACGGCGCTCTCGGAGGGCGAGGACTTCGAGTCGTTCACCGGCGGCCCGAAACAGACGCGTCTCGGCGACGACGACTAAGCGAGCGGAAAGCGATGCGTTGCGCGCGGAGACGACTCAGGCGCGGGCTAACCTTTCGCCGAGCGAGCGCGTTCCGACGAATCCGCGCTCGACGCGACTGAGTCGAGAGGCCGGGAACCGATACGTCTTCAAGCGACCGAGTTCGGCGAGTCCGGCGTCTGCCGGGAGCGAGTCGAGGTAGACTGCCTCGAACACCGGTTCGTGGTCGCCGTAGTCGACGTTACTCTCGTACTCGGAGACGTGTTTTCCTGTCTCGGTTGGGGTTTCGTCGGCGCGGCGTTCCATCGCTCGTGTAACGACGAGGAGACTCCCGGTTTCCCTGTCGCGGACGAGGTCGCCGGTGTGGTGCTCGTGGTCGGCACAGAGTTGCGGGCCTCGTGCGTCCATCGGGACGAACGTCTCGTCGCCACAGACGGCGCAGGTGGCACTTCGGTGACCCGGCGGCGGAATCTCGCCGCGGGTAATCTCGATAGCGACGCGCCGGAGATGTTTACAGCGAGTGTGTCGGATGGCGTGGTCGGGGC
>NZ_JBZRPK010000669.1:0-13489 GCF_058382125.1 Haloferax sp. s1 | reverse complement strand
AAGAGGGAGCAGCACTGGAACCGGCCGAACGCAGTTAAAACGTACGGAGGAGGCCCCCACCCGGGCGGGCACGTGAGCGTCGGGTCAGCAACCGCGCCACGCACGCGCGGGCGAAAAAGGCGCGCGGCGCTCACGAGCGGAGCTGGAACCTCCCCCGCACGCATTCGGTTTACTTCGACGCCCGCCGCGAGACGAGTGAACGACGGGAGCATCAGCACGTCCGCCCCGCGGTACGCGCCGGGACCGTAGAGCACGCAGGGTCGTGTCCGGCCTTCGATAGTAATCGTCGGGTGGTCGTGGCCGACGACGTGAAGGTACGACTCGCCGTCTGGATGGCGGTGTCCATGCGAGACGAGCGTCCCGTCACCCAGTTCGAACTCGTCGTGAACCGTGCCGGACCACGCCTCGGAAAGCATGGTATCGTGGTTTCCGGCGACGAACACCGGATGTACTTCGGCGTCGGTACACACTGACGCGAGGGCCGACAGCGCCGATTTTGAACGCTCCGTAACCCGGTCGAATCGATGAAGCACGTCGCCCGCGAAGACGACCTGTTTTGGCTCGAACTCGTCGCAGAGCGTTGCCAATCGCTCCGTGAGGTCGGCTCGCTCGCCGAGTGGGAACTCCACGTCGGAGGCGTCGGCACGGCCGATGTGCAGGTCGGCGAGGACGAGCGCGCCTGTGTCCGAGAGGTACACGGCGCGGTCGCGGACGGTGACGCTGGGCACGATGAAAGACAGGGGAGACAGAGCCAAATCATCTCCGGACGGTGACGGGTCGCCTGTCGTCCTTCGAGGTTGTAGTGCTCCGACTGTCATATTCCAATGTGTAGTGACCCGGCCGTCGGACTCCGGCATGCCGCGAATACGCGCGACTGAGTAGGGGCCTTTTTACTCAGTGCCACCTACTTTTGTGACATGACCGGCGCCCTCGAGGACAAGCGCACCGCAACTCGCTTCCGCATCCTCGCCGAGATTGCCGACCGTCAACCGGCCGTGAGTCAACGGGAAATCGCCGAAGCGGTCGGCGTGACAAGTCAGGCAGTCTCCGAGTACATTCGGGACCTCGTCGAAGACAACCTCGTCGAAAAAGAAGGACAGTCGCGTTACCGCGTGACAAAAGAGGGAGTCGACTGGCTCTTTCAGGAGGCACGCGACCTCCAACGGTTCGCCGAGCACGTCACCGACGACGTGTTAGAGAGCGTCAACGAGGACGCCTACATCGCCACCGACGACGTGTCGGCGGGCGAGACGGTGACCCTCTCGATTCAGGATGGGCTCCTCCACGCCGAACCCGGCGAAACGGGCCCGGCAATGGGGGTCGCGCCCCCGGAGGCGGGGGCGGGGGAGGCGGTGGGTGGCCCCGTGTGCGAGGCGCTCTGCGGGAGGGCCCGGGGGGCCGGAACCGTCCTGCAAATCCACCCTGCTCGGCTCGGCGGAAGCGCCGAAGCCAACCTCGACGAACTCGCTGCGAGGTGCGACGAGGCGGACATCGTCACCGCCAGTGGCGTCGAAGCAGTCGTTGCGTGCCGCCACGCCGACGTCGACCTCGCAACGTGGTTCGCACCGGGCGAAGTTGCGGCCGACGCCGCCGCTCGCGGATTAGATGCCGTCGTCGTCGCCAGCACCGACGCCTCCGGGCGCGTGACCGACGCGCTTCGCGATGCTGGCGTTATGTTCGAAGTGACAGAAGCATAGTGTAGCACACGTCGTCACGTCGCGGCCGTAGACGCTGCGTATTCCTTTACTTCTCAGTTCTCCGTATGCTCTCGCGCCATCGTGTACGCCTCTCGTAGCTCTCGGAAACGCTCTCTGTCACCGCCGTGGTCTGGGTGAACGTCTTTTACTTGTTTACGGTAGGCATTGCGGACTGCATCTGACGAGGCGTTCACTGGGAGGTCCAACCTGTCGAAAGCCGCGGAAATTGGGTCATCGAGGTCGGCCAGTTCGGGTTCGAGGTCCGGAACGTCGAAGGGAAGTCGCCGCCCGAGTTGGCTCCCCGGCATTTCGTGTTCGCACAGGACTGCGAAGACGCCGGCGCGTTCGAGACGGAAGAACGCCTGCGCGTCGAACGTGATTGCCACGCCGCGTTCCGGCAGATAGAACGCCACGGTCTCGCCGTGAATTGGTCGGTCTTCGACGAATCGCTCGTCGATGGCGGTGAGGTAATCGCGGATTTCGAGTCGGCGGCGACCCACACCGTCGATGTGTGGGCCGCGAGAGACCTGGCGGTCCGGGAAGAGACGGCCACCGACGACGAAGACGCCGGCGACGACGACAGAAGCGATTGCACCCACCACGAGGCCGACGACGAGCCACGAGGGGAGCAGGAAGACCCACTCCGGAAGCACGCTAGAAATCACGTGACGAGTGAACATGAACCTCTCGCTGCCAGACTTTGATTGCCACTGGGACCCCAGTGAAAGTTACCGCAGTCGGTGTAGTTTTTGTAACTGAAAAATAACGTTCTCAGTTACTGTCGAGGATAACTGAAATTTATCGACACCGGACATTGCCGAAAACGCCACAAAGCGAGGCTAGCGGTCTTCTTTCGGATGATGCAACAATTTCATACTCGGCTCCGAGTGATTTTTCATTCACTCATGTCCCGTTCGCAAACTTCTTTATTGGTGTGTGGGACCATACGAATACCACATGGCTGTAGTCTGGCTGGACGACGTACGGGCCGACGACCTCGACTTGGTCGGCGGCAAGGGCGCGTCGCTGGGCGAACTCACCGGTGCGGGACTTCCTGTCCCCCCGGGATTCGTCGTGACGGCGAGCACGTACCGCGCCTTCATCGAGGACGCGGGAATCGACGACGAACTCTTTTCTGCGGTCGAAGTCGACCACGAGGATTCCGCGGCGCTGAAGGAGGCACACGAGGCGGCCCACGAACTCATCATGGGCACGCCGATTCCTGACGACGTTCGCGAGGAGATACTCGACGCCTACCGCAGCATCGGAGAGGGCGACGCCTTCGTCGCCGTCCGGTCGTCCGCGACCGCGGAGGACCTTCCGGACGCTTCGTTCGCGGGACAGCAGGAAACCTTCCTGAACGTGACCGAAGACGAACTGCTAGAGCGCGTCAAGGAGTGCTGGGCGTCGCTGTTCTCCGAGCGCGCCATCTACTACCGCAACCGGAAGGGCTTCCCCCACGACAAGGTCGACATCGCCGTCGTCGTCCAGCAGATGGTCGACGCCGAGAAGTCGGGCGTGATGTTCACCCGTCACCCCTCGACCGGTGACATGAAAGTCATCATCGAGGCCGCGTGGGGCCTCGGTGAGGCAGTCGTTTCCGGAACCGTCTCCCCCGACAACTACGTCGTGGGCCGCGAAGGAGGCGAGGTCGAAACGGCGACCATCGCCGACAAGAAGACGATGTGCGTCCGCGACGAAGAGACGGGCGAGACCGTCATGCGCGACGTGCCAAACGACCGTCGCCACGACCGCGTCCTCACGGACAGCGAGGTAGACAGACTGCTCGAACTCGGCGAACTGGTCGAAGACCACTACGAGTCGCCACAGGACGTGGAGTGGGCGGTCTACGACGGTGACGTGTACATGCTCCAGTCGCGTCCCATCACGACCATCTCTGAAGACGGCGGTGGCGAGTCCGCAGGCGAGAGCAAGCGCTCCACCGAGGCAGGCGACGATGTCATCATGCGCGGTCTCGGTGCGAGTCCAGGAATCGCTTCCGGCCGTGCCCGCACCGTGACGAAACTCGACCACCTCGACCAGGTCGCCGAAGGCGACATCATCGTCACCGAGATGACGATGCCCGACATGGTGCCCGCGATGAAGCGTGCCGCGGGTATCGTCACCGACGAGGGCGGCATGACTTCGCACGCAGCCATCGTCTCGCGCGAACTCGGCGTCCCCGCAGTCGTCGGTACCGGCGATGCGACGACTACCCTCGACGACGGCGAAATCGTCACCATCGACGGCGACAAGGGGACCATCCGCGAGGGCGAAGAACCCGAGGAGAAACAGCGCCAACCGGTCGAAGAAGCACGGCCCAAGACGCCCGTCAAGCCCATGACCGCGACGGAGGTCAAGGTCAACGTCTCCATCCCGGAGGCCGCCGAACGCGCCGCCGCAACGGGCGCAGACGGTGTCGGCCTGCTCCGAATCGAGCACATGGTCCTGACGCTCGGTAAGACGCCCGAGCGGTTCATCGAGCAGAACGGCGAACGCGCATACGTCGACGAAATCGTCTCCGGCGTCCGCGAGGTCGCAGAGGAGTTCTACCCGCGGCCGGTCCGCGTCCGCACCCTCGACGCGCCGACCGACGAGTTCCGCCAACTCGAAGGCGGCGAAAACGAACCCCGCGAGCACAACCCGATGCTCGGCTACCGTGGCATCCGCCGCGGCCTCGACAACCCGAACAACTTCCGTCTCGAACTACAGGCATTCCGCCGCCTGTTCGATATGGGCTACGACAACGTCGAGATTATGTTCCCCCTCGTCAACGACGCGGAGGACGTGCTTCGGGCGAAAGAGCACATGATCGAGGCGGGTATCGACCCCGAAAAGCGCGAGTGGGGCGTCATGATAGAGACCCCCGCCGCCGCACTGGGCATCGAAGAGATGGCTGACGCTGGTATCGACTTCGCCTCCTTCGGGACGAACGACCTGACCCAGTACACGCTCGCGGTCGACCGCAACAACGAGCACGTCGCTAACCTCTACGACGAACTCCACCCGGCCGTGCTCAAACTCATCGGCGATACTGTCGATGCGTGCCGCGAGGTCGGCGTAAAAACGAGTATCTGCGGACAGGCTGGTTCGAAGCCCAAGATGGTCCAGTTCCTCGTCGACAAGGGCGTCAGCTCCATTTCGGCTAACATCGACGCCGTCCGCGACGTACAACACGAGGTCAAACGCGTCGAGCAGCGTCTCATCCTCGACTCGGTTCGCTAGGTCAGCGACCAGTCAGACGCTCGTCTTTTTCTTCGCGCCGCACGTCTCTCTACGGGAGAGGTTCTGATTCGTTATGGCTGCCGAAGTCGACAGGTCACCGTCTACGCGGACGAGCGTGCCGGCCCGTCTCCGCGCTATCGCCGTCGCGCTCGTAACTGTCGCTGTCGCGCTCTTTCTCGGCACTGTCTTCACCATCGCCGTATTCGTCCTCCTTCTCTCGCTCGGTCTCGTGCTGGATACCACCACATCGGTGTTCGTGGTCGCGGCATTACTCCCCTCACAACTCGCCTTCGCCGGCGTTGGTCTCCTCGCCATGCTCGCGCTGCTCGGCAGCGTCTCGGTCCGCACTCCGACGCGGGGAGACCTCGTGTGGGTCGCGCTCGGTCTCGGCGGAAGCTTTGCCGCCGTTGCGGTGCTCGTCATCATCTCGACGGTTGTCGACCTCGGCCCGCTCCAGTCGGCCGTCGGCGAGGCGGCCACGGTCGACCCGGAGATACTCGTCGCGCTCGCGGTCCTGTCAATCCTCGTTATCGCGCCCGCCGAAGAGTTCCTCTTTCGCGGGGCTATACAGGGCCGATTGCGGAAGAACTTCGGCCCGTTCGGAGCCATCGGGATTGCGAGTGCAATCTTCGCCTCGCTCCACGTGTTCAACTTCATCGGCGGTGGCATCGTCGTTCTCGTTCCGGTGGCGGTGCTGTTTCTCGTCGGGTCGGTACTCGGCTACGTCTACGAGCGAACCGGGAACCTCGTCGTTCCCATCGCGGTTCACGCGCTCTACAACGCGACGTTGTTCCTCTCGGCGTTCGTGACTGGATGAGTCGTTGTCCGTATTCCTTCACCTGTTGACAATTATTCATTCATCTTCGAGTACTGTTTTCCCTTGTGAGGCGATGCGTCGCACTGGAGCGGAACCGATATACTGGGTGTGGTTATACACAGAGTCATGCAGCGCGCGGCACCGCAGGAGTTCGACCGCGTCCTCTCTTCGATGTGTACCCAACCGCATCCGGCCGCCCGCGAGGCCGCAGAGCGGTTCCTGGCAACCAACCCCGGCGACCCTGCGACCTATCAGGCCGTCGCCGCCCTCGAAGAAGACGCTCTCTCGTATCTCGGCGAAATCACCGGGCTTTCGACCCCCCACGGCTACGTCGCCAGCGGCGGGACCGAAGCCAATATTCAGGCCATCCGTGCCGCGCGGAATCACGCCCGCGACGACGACCCGAACGTCGTCGCACCCGAGAGCATTCTCTTCAGTTTCCAGAAGGCCGCCGACGTACTCGGCGTGGAGTTGCGAATCGTCCCCGTCGACGAGGACTTCCGCGCGAGCGTCGACGCCGCCCGCGAGGCTGTCGATGAACACACCATCCTCGTCGCTGGCGTCGCCGGAACGACCGAGTTCGGTCGCGTCGACCCGATTCCCGAACTGACTGCCCTCGCCCACGATGTCGGTGCGCTGATGCACGTCGATGCCGCGTGGGGCGGCTTTATTCTCCCCTTTACCGACCACGAGTGGTCGTTTGCACACGCCCCCATCGACTCGATAACCATCGACCCGCACAAGTACGGACAGGCGGTCGTCCCGGCGGGTGGACTGCTGTTCCGCGACAAGGAAGTCGTCGATTCGCTCGCGGTGGATACGCCGTACCTCGAATCCGCGTCGCAGGCGAGTCTCACTGGGACGCGAAGCGGAGCGGGCGTCGCCTCCGCCGCCGCCGCGATGCGCGAACTCTGGCCCGACGGCTACCGCGAGGTGTACGAGAAACAGCAGGAAAACGCCGAGTGGCTCTACGGCGAACTCCGCGCCCGCGGCTACGACGCCGTCGAACCGGAGTTGCCACTCGTTGCCGCACGCCTTCCCGACTCGGAGTTCGAATCGCTCCGGGACCTCGGCTGGCGCATCTCACGAACTGCGACCGGTGAACTCCGAATCGTGTGCATGCCGCACGTCACCCGCGAGTCGCTTCGGGCGTTCCTCGCGGACCTCGACGATATTCGGACGGACCCGGCACGGAACTGACACGAGCTTCGAGACGGGGTGAGGCCGGTCCAAACCTGAAAACTTACAACTACCTGGCTTCGACCCACATCCGTGCCCATCACTGCGCTCGCATCGCTCGCGGACCTGACCCTCAGTCTGTCTGCCGATTTTTCGTGGCTCACGTCGCTCGTCGAGACCGCGACGGGGTGGGTCGGATTGGCCGTCATCTTCGTGTACTCGTTCCTCATCGCCTTTGCTCTCCCGGGCGTAAGCGAAATCGTCCTCGCGGCACCGCTCGACCTCGGTCTCTCACGGGGCGCGCGCCTCGCGCTCATCATCCTCGTCAGCGGGGCCGGGAAGGCCGCCGGAAGCGTCTTCGCGTTCCACATCGGTCACCAGACGAAGGAGTCCGGTTACTTCGAGAAGGCGCTCGCGCGCCTTCCGGTGGACGTGATGGGCTGGACCGAACGCAAGGCCGTTACAATCGCCCAAGACTGGGGCTTTGCGGGCCTCGCGGCCGCCCTCTGCGTCCCGGGGTTCCCCGACACGCTGTCGATTTACGCCTTTTCGGTCCTCGAAGACGACTACCTCAAGTTTGCGGCCGCATCGTTCGTCGGCTCCTGTGGACGCCTCCTCGTGACGCTTGTCGGCGTCGAAGCGGTGCTCGCGTTCCTCTGAAGTCAGAGCCGCGTCTTTTATGTTCGTTCTCGCACTCAGTATCGGTGTGACCGCGATGGGTCTCCCCGACAACATGCGTATGCGTGCTTCCTTTTAGCCACGGGTGGACCCGCTTTCGACCGCCGGCTCGGTAACGCGAGGCGGAGGCCGAACCCGGCGAACTCCGGGGCGATGCCGTATCGACCGACAGACACATCCGAAGCGGCGGGCTTTAGGCCCGCTTCCGAGATACACGACACATATGAGTCACGAGGACTTCCCCACGGAGAACCCAGCGGTGGTGACGTGTGGGTTGCCGTACGCCAACGGCGACCTCCACATCGGCCACCTCAGAACGTACGTCGGCGGCGACATCTACAGTCGCTCGCTGCGAACACTCGGCCAACAGACGGCCTTCGTCAGCGGGTCCGACATGCACGGCACGCCCGTCGCCGTCAATGCCGAGAAGGAGGGCGTCACGCCCGAGGAGTTCGCGCTTCGCCACCACGAGAAGTACGAAGCGACGTTCCCCCGATTCAACATCGAGTTCGACAACTACGGCCACACCCACGACGAGACGAACACCGAACTCACCCAAGAAATCGTCAAGACCCTCGAAGCCGAGGGCTACGTCTACGAAAAGGTGATTCAGGTCGCCTACGACCCCGACGCCGACCAGTGGCTCCCCGACCGATTCGTCGAGGGAACCTGTCCGTACTGCGGCGAACACGCCCGCGGCGACGAGTGTGACGAAGGCTGTGGTCGTCACCTCGAACCCGGCGAAATCGAGAACCCGACCTCGGTGCGTACCGGCAACCCCGCCGAGTACCGCGAGCGCGAACACAAGTTCTTCGCCGTCTCCGACCTCCAAGAGTACCTCCAGGAGTTCATCGACCGCCTCGAAGGAACGTCGAACGCGCAGAACCAGCCTCGCGAGTGGATCGAAGGCGAACTGCAGGACTGGTGTATTACCCGCGACATGGACTGGGGTATCGACTACCCCGACGGGGACGAAGAGGACTTCGTGCTCTACGTCTGGGTCGACGCGCCAATCGAGTACATCTCCTCGACCAAACAGTACACTGAACGCGTCGGTGCCGACACCTTCGACTGGGAGCAGGCGTGGCGTGAGAATGGTGACATCGTCCACATCATCGGCCGCGACATCATCCAGCACCACACTATCTTCTGGCCGGCGATGCTCCGCGCCGCCGAATACGCCGAACCCCGGGCTGTCATGGCCTCCGGGTTCATCACGCTCAACGGAAAGGGCTTTTCGACGTCGCGGAACCGCGCCGTCTGGGCCGACGAGTACCTCGACGAGGGCTTCCACCCGGACCTGCTTCGGTACTACCTCGCCACGAACGGCGGGTTCCAGCAGGACGTGGACTTCTCGTGGTCGAAGTTCCGCGAGCGCGTGAACAGCGAACTCGTCGGCACGGTCGGGAACTTCCTCTACCGCTCGATGCTCTTCGCGTACCGCAACTTCGAGGGCACCCCGGAGACCGACACCTCCGAGGAAGTCGAAACCCGCATCGAGGAAGCCGTCGAGGAGTTCGAAGCCGGAATCAACGACTACTCGATTCGCGAATCCGGCAACGCCGTCGTCCGCCTCGCGCAGTTCGGCAACGAATACATCCAGCGGAACGAACCGTGGCAACTCACCGACGAGGACCCCGAGCGGGCCGCACAGGTCATCCGCGACTGCGTCCAGATTGCGAAGGCCATCTCGGTCCTGTTCTACCCGGTCGTCCCCGGCAAGATGCAGGCGCTCTGGGAGCAACTCGGCGAAGACGGCGCGGTAGCGGACGTTGGCGTCGACGCCGCGTTCGAGGCCCCCGCCGACACCTTCGGCGAACCCGAGGCACTCTTCGAGAAAATCGAGGCCGAACGCGTCGAGGAACTCAACGAGAAGCTCGAAGCGCGCGTCGCCGCGACTGAATCCGAAAGCGAAAGCGAAGAGTCGGAGGAGGACGCCGACGAGAGTATGGAAGACTCCGACCTCGAATTCGAGCCTATTGCCGACGACCGAATCTCCTTCGAGGAGTTCCAGAATCTCGACCTCCGCGTCGGCGAAATCGTCGCCGCTGAAGGCATCGACGGCGCGGACAAACTCGCAAAGCTGACTGTCGATATCGGCGTCGAAGAGCGCCAAATCGTCGCCGGAATCAAGCAGCTCCACGACCTCGAATCGCTCCCCGGCACGAAGGCGATTATCGTCGCCAACCTCGAAAAGGCTGAACTGTTCGGCACGGAGTCCAACGGGATGCTTCTCGCCGCGGGCGACGAAGCCGACATCCTGACGACCCACGGCGACGCCGTTCCCGGCACGAAGGTCCAGTAAGCGCGACTCACCGCCCGCACATCGGTTGCTCTGCGGCCGGTCTCGTTTTTTGACGTCGAATACCAGACGCGGACCACAGCGACTAACTACACTGCCTCCCGAGCGTCGGCTATGCGAATCGGTGGACGGGAAGCACTCGGAATCGTCGTTGCGCTCGTGGCCGTCGTGGGCGTCGTCACCGCCGTCACCGGCGGCGGGGCGGGAACGCTGACCGTCGAGCGCGTCGACGAACTCCAGCAGGGACAGGGCGCGGTCGCCTTTGGAAACCTCGACCCCGACCAGCGAGCGGCATTCGAAGAGGCAGTGACGACCGGCGAAGAAGTACAGATACCGAGCGAAGACGCCCGCAACGAGTTCGTCGACCCCGGTTACGTCCGATACGACGGCGGCATCTACCGGACGACAGTTTCCTCCTGACGGGACCGTTTCGCTACTCGTCTCGAACGTCACGACGCAACCGGAGCCACTTTGAGTGACTACGCGGGAGCACCGGTATGCGATTTGGCGTCGTACTCGCCGTGGCGCTCGTCGTTCTCTCGACGGGGTGTCTCGGCGGAAGCAACGGAACGGGGTATCTGACGGTCGAACGCGTCGATGAACTCCCGCAGGGGGAGGGAGCCGTCTCGTACGAAAACCTCTCGTCGGCACAACAGGAGGTCTTTCAACAGGCACTCGACGAGGACGGAAGCGTGACGCTCGAAAAAGGAATTGACCGAAACGAGTTCATCGACCCCGGATACGTCCGCTACGATGGCGACGTCTACCGAACGAGCGTTGCAGTCCCCTGAGGAGCGGCTGTTATCGTTCCCAGACTGTTCTCGCCCAGCGAAGCGACGAATCCCGATTAGCTTACTCTCGAATCCAGTCGGCAGCGTAGAGTACCCCTCTGACACCCATAACGACGAACGCACCCTCAGAGACGGGGTTGTCGCTACCGAGTTCGACGGCATGTGTATCCAGAGAGACGACGACACCGGAGGAAACAGCGACGACGGCGAACTGGCGAATCGTGCTGGACGTATCGACTAGCTGCTTGACACCGGAGCGAGCAGCGAGACTGCGCCCCGCAGAGAGTATTTGACGGATGGTTGTTCTGTTCGGTCGTGAGTCGGACTACTTCGGCGGCCGGAGTCGGTAGTAGCGGCGGTTGAGGTCGTACATGTAGCCCTCGCGCATCGTCTTGAGTACCGCGTAGGTGAGGAAGCCGAAGACGAACGGTAAGAGGAACGTCAGGTCGAACAGCAGGTCGACGTTCATCGGCATGAGGTTCTTGATGGCGAGGAGGCTAATCGTCAGCGCGAAGACCACGCCGAAGACGCCCACGGCCGCCCAGAACGGCTGTTCGACGGGACGCCGGGCGGACCCCTTGTTGAGGAAGGGGACGATAGCGATGAAGCCGACGACCACGCCGTTTGCGACCACGCCGTACGTCCGGTCGGCCATCAGCTTCTGGCCGCCGAGGATGGCAAGCTCGGGGTTCAGCGGAGTCATCTTGAGGAGGCCGAACGACCAGTAGAGATACCAGTCCGGGAGAATAATCGCTGGCGTCTGGCTCGGGTTCGCGGGCGCGCCGATGTGCGGCGGCATCGTCGCCGAGAGGAACAGAATCATCCCGACGAAAAACGAGGCAATCGAGAGGTTTCGGACGGTCTCGTGCGGCCACGTCGGGAACGCCAGCACGTCGCGTTCGACGTAGTCGGACTCCGTGCGGAGGTTCTGGTCTTCACGACGTGCGCGCTCGAAGTACTCGTACGTCAAGCGAGCCAGTCCGGTTCTACGAGCCTTTCGCTCGTAGAAACTCGGTGTCTCGTCATCCGGTGGGACCGGTCCCGTCGGGAGACTACTGTCGCCCCCGTCAGTCTCACCACCATCCGTCCGGAGCGGGTGCTCGTCAGTCGGGCGCATAGCTGTATGTAGGACCGAAGGAGCAAAAAATGTGCGACAGATTAACAAATACCACAATATTCCACACCCGGAGGTTCGACTATCACGTGATGTTAGGCCGCAGACGTCTACATAGACTACGTATGTGAACCTCTTACTCGACACCGAGTTCATCATCGGGCTTTTTTATTTGTCAGCCGTAGGTCGGGCTATGCGAAACGCAAAAATCGTCTGTACCCTCGGTCCGGCATCGTTCGACCGGGAGACGATTCGTGATCTCGCGGACGCCGGGATGAGCGTTGCCCGGATGAACGCGAGCCACGGAAACGTCGAACACCGGTCTGAGGTCATCGATAGCATCCGCGCCGTCGACGACGCGACCAAAGAACCGCTCGCGGCCATGCTCGACCTGCAAGGCCCCGAAGTACGTACTGCCCCCATCGACGAGGACATCTACCTCGAAACGGGAAGCGAGGTTCGGTTTTACGAGGGCGACGACGCCACGCCCGAAGCGGTCGGTCTTTCGTACTCTATCGCCGCCGCAGAACCCGGAGACACTGTTCTTCTCGACGACGGCCGAATCGAAGCGACCGTCGACCGCGTCGAAGACGGCTCTGTCTTCACGCGCATCAACTCCGGTGGACAACTCGGCGCGCGCAAGGGCGTGAACGTCCCCGGCGTCGACCTCGATATCGACCTCATCACCGACTCGGACTACGAAAACCTGAAACTCGCCGCCGAGAAGGAAGTCGATTTCGTCGCCGCCTCGTTCATCCGCGACGCAGAGGACGTGTACACCATCAGCGACACGCTCGAAAGCCTCGGTGCGGAGATTCCCATCATCGCCAAAATCGAGCGCGCCGGTGCGGTCGAAAATCTCGACGAGATTATTCAGGCAGCCCACGGCGTGATGGTCGCTCGCGGCGACCTCGGTGTCGAGTGCCCGCTCGAAGAAGTGCCGATTATTCAGAAGCGCACCATCCGCAAAGCGCAGGCCGCGGGCGTACCAGTTATCACCGCGACCGAGATGCTCGACTCGATGGTTCGCTCTCGCCGCCCGACTCGTGCCGAGGCGTCCGACGTGGCCAACGCCGTCCTCGACGGCACCGACGCCGTGATGCTCTCGGGCGAGACGGCCGTCGGCGACCACCCGGCCCGCGTCGTCGACACGATGTCCCGTATCGTCAAAGAAGTCGAAGCGAGTCCCGAGTACGACGAGAGCCAAGAACAGCGCGTTCCGACCGCTGACGAAGGCTCCCGAACCGAGGCGCTCGCTCGCTCCGCGCGCTACCTCGCGCGCGACGTGAACGCTGCGGCCGTCGTCGCCGTCTCCGAATCCGGGTACACCGCCCGGAAGACCGCGAAGTTCCGTCCGGGCGTGCCGGTCGTCGCCGTCACCCCGAACGACCGGACACGACGTCAACTCGCCG
Organism: Haloferax sp. s1; assembly: GCF_058382125.1. Taxonomy (NCBI): domain Archaea; kingdom Methanobacteriati; phylum Methanobacteriota; class Halobacteria; order Halobacteriales; family Haloferacaceae; genus Haloferax; species Haloferax sp. s1. The sequence goes on along the minus strand of NZ_JBZRPK010000669.1, from coordinate 274 downwards.
TCTCGTGGGGCGTCTCCGCCGAGTACTCTGACTACAGCGCGAGTGTCGAAGCCGTGATGGACGACGCCGTCACCGCCGCGCTCGACGCCGGTGTCGCGGAGTCCGGCGACACAATCGTCGTCCTCTCCGGAATGATGACGGAACTCGAAGGGACGAACACGACGAACATGCTCAAGGTCCACGTCGCCGCCGAGCCAATCGCCACCGGCCGGAAAATCGTCAGCGGCCGCGTCGCAGGGCCGCTCTACCGGGCCGACGACGGCGTCCTCTCATA
>NZ_JBZRPK010000239.1:0-2233 GCF_058382125.1 Haloferax sp. s1 | reverse complement strand
GCCTCCGGGATGTACTACGACGGCGACCAGAAAGACCTCGAACTCCACGTCCAGGCCGACGACAAGTGTAAATCTGGCAGCTACGACGGCACGTTCGACCTGACGCTCTACTACGCAACCGAAGACGACAAGTACCACGGCTGGCAGGCGAAAGACCTCGACCCGGACACCAGCGACGCCGTGAGCATCGACTGCACGACGAGCAACCCCGAAGTCACCGTCGACTTCACGAGTTCGGAGCAGATGACGTACGGCGACATCCAGTCGGACAAAGGCTTCGGGAACCAGAACAAGTGGCACTTCGCGCCCGAAATCGTCGACGGAAGCGCCTACGACAGCGTCACCTTCGACGAGCACACCGCCGATAGCGGACAGACGTACCACAAGGGCGACGGCGACACCGCGGAGATGGCCTTCGTCGTCAACCACTACTTCTCGCTCGTCTCACCGCAGTTCGAACTGACAGTCACGGACGGTCCAGGCAACAGCCAGAGTGTCGATGAGTCCGGGTCGAGCGGTGAACTCGTCTACGACCAAGCGGAGGGTGGCCAGTTCATCACCTTCCTGCACGTCACGGAAAACGAGGTCGAAGTCCGAGTCGAGTGAGGGTAAATAAAAAAAAAAGAGAACTCAGTCCGCGAACGTCAGGTCGACCGCGGTCGAGACGACGTACACCCGTTCCGCGCCGTCGACATAGCAGGAAACGCTCGGGTAGTCATCGGAAGTCGCGGGTGCGACGACAGGGTCGCAGGTCACGTCCGGTCGGCGTGATAACTCGTCGCGCCAAAGCGCGGCCCGGGGGGAACGAACGGTGATGTTCACGTCGTACTGGCCCTCAGACCGGGCCGCGAGCACGTTACTCGCCGCCTTGTCGGCGCGGACGAGAAACGTCCCCGACCCACCGACGGCCGTCGTCGCCGATTCGTCCGGGCGCGTCACGAACGCCGGAATCAGCACGCGGTCCTGCGTGAGGACGAGCGACGGCGTTCGGACGAACGTCCCACTGTTTCCGCGCGTGCGGAGCAGTGCGTCGAAGACATAGACGAGTCGTTCCTCACTCGTATCGGCTTCGTAGACGACCGGCGAGACTTCGTACGTATTCGTGAAGTTGACCGACGAGTCCGTCGTCAACTCGCCGGAGATGACGAACTCGACAGGAGTGTCGAGATACAGTCGGGCTTCTTCGACTTTTACTTCCGTCGCACGACTCGGCGCGCCGCGGTCCGCGATGTCCTCCATGTTGTCGCCCAAAATGTCGAATGCCCGCTCGGCGTTGTTGACCCGCTCTACGTCACGGGTGTCTTGCAGGCCGGCCATCCCGATGGTCGTGACCACGGCAACCGTCGAGAGAATGATGGCGAAGACGAAGACGAACCCGAGTGTGTCGCTCACACCCCGGTCGTTCATGCGCCCACCTCCAGCGTTCCGGACGCCGTGTCGTAGGTGACGAACACGTCGCCGCCATCGACCCGACCGGCGTCGAGTGGCGCGGTCGTCTTCACCGGGACACGAACCGTCAGACTCGGGTCTGTCGACGTAAGTACGAGTTCGTTCGGTGACCCCGGCACGATTTCGATGGTATACGTCGTGCCAGCCACACGCGGCGGGAGCTGAACCGTCGCGTTGACGCTTGTCTTTCCACCGTCGGATGCGACGCGGTCGACCGATTCGATACCAGCAGCCAACCGGTTTCCGATAACGTCGAGTTCTGTTTCGGTGACTCGGGCGTGTTCGTCGGAGACGAATCCGCCGGCGGCGACCATCAGCCCAGAGACGAGGACGACGGTGATAGTCAGCGTGAGAACGTAGCTGAGTGCCGTCGAAACGCCGCGGGCGGTCGAGCGCGAACGAAGCCTCATGTAATCTCACCCGGTGCGACCCGAACTTCTCTAGAGACGTACGTCTCGCCGGTCTGGTAGACGTACGACACGTTCACGGCGTACAGCGCCTCTTCGGCGACCGGCGACGAGCCACTGTCCGCCGGTTCGTATTTCGCGGCGTCGAAGACGGTACTGTTCGTCTTGTTGACAAACAGTTCGTAGGTGCCTTCGGCCTGTGTCGAACTGCGATAGGTCACTGTCGTCTTGCCGCTGAGGTCGGTCTGAACAGTATCGAGGGGGTCACACGCCGTCCCGTTGAGTTCCCCTGCGGGAACGTCGAGGCTGACGTAATCGCCCGAGTCGGCGGCGACACTACACGTCGAACGCGACCCGCTAGCGTCCTCGACCGTCAC
>NZ_JBZRPK010000240.1:0-2256 GCF_058382125.1 Haloferax sp. s1 | reverse complement strand
ACGTAGAGCACGTCGAGTTCGGGGAGCACCTCGTCGAGTTCGGTGTGTTCCTTGACCTGCGCGCCCGAGGCGTGGAGGTCGTATCGAACGTTTCGGGGGAGTCGGAGACTCTCGGGGCTGATGAAGTGCTGGCTGGCGTCGAAGTTCGTCAGCGCCTCAGCGAGGGAGTGAACCGTCCGCCCGTATTTCAGGTCACCCATGATGCCGATGGTGAGGTCGTCGAGTCCGGCGTTCTCCCGAATGGTGTAGAGGTCGAGGAGGGTCTGGCTCGGGTGCTGGCCCGCGCCGTCACCGGCGTTGACGAGGGGTACGTCGACGAACTCGGCGGCCATCGTAGCCGCGCCCTCACTCGGGTGGCGAAGCACGAGGGCGTCCGCGTAGCCTTCGACCACGCGGACCGTGTCGGCGAGCGTCTCGCCTTTCTTGACTGACGACGACTCGACCGGTCCCATGTCGACCGTCTGGCCGCCAAGGCGTTTCATCGCGGTGTCGAAGCTCATTCGAGTTCGCGTGCTCGGCTCGAAGAAACAGAGCCCAAGAACCTTTCCGGCGTGTCGTTGCCGGAACGCAGCCGTGTCGTCGTCGATTTCGGCCGCGCGGTCGAGCACCGCCTCGATGTCCTCCCGCGAGAGGTGTGCCGCGGAGATGAGGTGGTCCTGACGCATCGATGAAGTAGCAGACCTACACCGACTTGAATCTCCCGGCATCGTCCGAACAGTGTGATATACAAAACCATGCACAAAAAGAACGAACCACGAATCCGAAGTGGCGGGTAAAAACCCACCATGGTAGTGCTGTTAGCCGCCCATCGTGAGTGACCGAACGCAGGCAGTCGGCGACGTCGACGTGTTCAGCGAGTTTCTCAGCGGGTAGTCGGCGCCGACGCGTTCAGCGAGTTTCCCAGCGAGCAGTCGGTGCCGACGTTCTCAGGGCCAGTTGCCGCTGGAGTCGTACGCGTCGACGACGCGCTGGATTGCGACGACGTACGCCGCGGTACGGAAGTTCGGCAGGTTGTGCGTCTCGTAGGCGTCCACGAGGTTGTCGAACGCGTCGACGATGATGCGTTCGAGTTCGTTGTTGACGCGCTCTTCGGTCCAGTAGAAGCGCTGGCGGTTCTGGACCCACTCGAAGTACGAGACAGTGACGCCGCCGGCGTTGGCGAGGATGTCGGGAAGCACGTGCACGTCGCGCTCGGTGAGGACTTCGTCGGCCTCGGGCGTGAGCGGGCCGTTTGCGGCCTCGACAATCATGTCGGCCTGAACGTCACCGGCGAGGTCGCCATCGATGGCGTTTTCGAGCGCCGCGGGGACGAGCAGGTCCACGTCGAGCGTGAGCAGTTCCTCGTTGGTCATCGCTTCGGTGCCCTCGTAGTCGGAGACGCTTCCCGTCTCGTTCTTGAACTGCTTGACGGCGCGGGCGTCGATACCGTCGGGGTTGTAGACGGCACCGGAGGAGTCGGAGACAGCGACGATGGTTGCACCGAGGTCCTCGATGAGCTTCGCGGCGACGGACCCGGCGTTCCCGTAGCCCTGTACGGCGACGGTTGCGCCTTCGATGTCGCGGTCGAGGTAGTCGAACGCCTCGCGAGCCGTGAGCATCGTCGAGCGTCCAGTCGCCTCGACGCGACCCTCGCTGCCGCCGTTCGAGAGCGCCTTGCCCGTGATGACACCCGGTGCGGTGGTGTTTTCGAGGGTCTCGTAGGTGTCTTTAATCCAGTTCATCTCGCGCTGGCCGGTGTTCACGTCGGGCGCGGGGATGTCGCGGTCTTCGCCGATAAGCGGGCGGAGTTCCTTTGCAAACGCTCGCGAGATACGTTCGAGTTCGGATTCGCTGTAGTCCTTAGGGTCGATGACGATGCCGCCTTTCCCGCCGCCGTAGGGGATGTCGACGACGGCGCACTTGTAGACCATCCAGCCCGAAAGCGCCTTTACCTCGTCGCGGGTGACGCCCGGGTGGTATCGAATACCGCCTTTGTACGGCCCTCGGTCGCCGTTAAACTGCGAGCGGTAGGCGCGGAAGACGCCGACATCTCCGTTATCCATCTCGACAGACAGGTTTGTTTCGAGGACTCGCTCGGGATTTTTCAGACGTTCGATAACGTCACCACGAACATCGAGGTAGGCTGCTGCGTCGTCGATTTGCTCCTGCAGACTCTCGAATGGATTCGCCTCTTGTGCCATGACGTAATACGCTCCGGGCACCCGTTTAAGCGTAGCGGAATTTTTACCATACGATAATGATAATATCTGTGCCCAT
>NZ_JBZRPK010000241.1:0-2265 GCF_058382125.1 Haloferax sp. s1 | reverse complement strand
CTCTGGCAACGTGCAGGTACTCAAGCTTCGACCGATCTGTCGATAGCTCCTCGTCGAACACGTCGAGGACGGCCAGACACCGTTCGATTTCTCGCGGCTGCTGGTCTAACTCAGACAGCGGTTCGAGCAACGCATCAGTCCCGTGCAGTTCCCGGTACGTCCGAACCCACTTCGCTAACCTCGTCCGGTGGGTCTCGACGGTACTTGTTGCTCGTCCACCACGGGTCTCTATCGACGTGAGGTACGCTTCGAGCGCGTTCACAGTAGCGTCGTGATCAACGTTCCACTCCCACTCATCAGTCGCCTCGTCTTCAAGGCCGACGAAGTTGACGAAAAACTGCTTGGGCGTCAAATCGTGATGCTCGCGGAGTGCGTACGCGATGCCACTGTATCCGTGCTCTGTGAGCCAGTCGTAGGTCGGAACATCGCGGTCCTCGTCGAACCCATCGCGATATCGCTTCGGTGCGATGTCTTGCCAGTAGACGTCGACGAGTTCGTCGAGGTCCATACGCGACCAGTTATAGCGACGACTGCGCGTCTTTGAGTCCGTGGATTCGTCGTCTGGTTGCTGGCTGGTGGACTGCTTTGTCATGCCGATTTACTGTCCGAAAGACCGTTTGCCGTGTTTCGGGACGGTTTCGAGCCGGTGAATTTCATTGGTCTTTGCTGCTTTTCACAGCAAAATAATACTTTGGCTTGTGCGGGAGTGGTCTAACTCAAACAGTCAATCGAATCTACCGCACGGCCAGCGAGCAACCGTCCTAGCCACACCTGTACTCACTCGGGTGGTTGTGCGTCGTGTTCGATCTCTTCGCGAGCTTCAATTGAGATTCATGTCGACTTCCCATCGGTAGCTTCGCCCACCAGTTTGGCCCTTGTTCTCGTCGGTTCGAATGAGGAACCCGAGCATGTGGAGGTCATCGAGGTGATTCTGAATCGATTTCAACGAGGTCAGGTGATCGTGGCCCCATGCATCTGCGACGGGTTCGTACCGCTTTTGGACACGTTTGGTCCGCACCGACTCGTCGTCGGCCAACTGTTGGCGGGCAACGGCCTCGAGTACCAGCTGTGCGTGCATGGTTTGGTCATCGATTTTGTCACGGAGTTGGCCACGGTTGACCTGTTTCCGGACTCTTTCGACGTGCTCCGCAGTAACCGTCGTAGAGCCAGCCTTTTGCGCAGCGTCTGCGGCTTCACGGAGGAGGTCAATCGCTTGCCGGGCACTCCCGTCATCTTTCGCGGCGAAGGCAGCACACGCTGAAATGGCGCTGTCTACACATGTACCATCGACAAAAGCACGCTGAGCGCGGTCGGTGAGAATAGTTTTGAGCTCGCCAGCATCGTACGTTGAAAACGAGATCTCGTGCTCCATGAGTGTCGACTTAACTTTTGCAGAGAGTGTGTTGCGGAATGTGTAGTTGTTCGAAATTCCGATAAGGCCGACTTTGGCCTCGTTTATGTGCCCGTTTGCGCGTGCTCGTGGGAACTCGTAGAGTAGCGGATCGGGGTCTGATAAGTGGTCAATTTCGTCGAGGACAAACAGGTGGGTTCCTCCGAGACGTTCCATCTGGGTGTATAACTCTTCGAATGCGTCTGCCGTTGATGGCCCCTTCTTCGGGAACGAGGCTGTGCCCTCGGGGCGGAGACTGTTAACGAGGTGGCGAACGGCCGAATAGACACTCTGGTTGTTGCAATTGACCTTCGTGACGTGGATTTCGTCCGCCGTATCGCGACGAAGTGCTTCGCGTTGGAGTTCACTGAGCACGAAGTTCGTCACCGCAGTTTTTCCGACACCCGCCTTCCCGAACAGGAAGATGTTGTCGGGGCTGCGACCGAAGAGCGCGTCGGTCAGCGCGTGTTTGTATTCTTCAACCTCGGAATCGCGTTCGAGAATCTCGTCTGGCTGGTACTCCTCTTTTAGTACACGCTTCTCACGGTAGATCTCGTCTTCGACGTCCTCAAACAGGCCACCCATTGATGTTCCGAACTTCCTGACATAGTAGTATAAATGAATGGTTCGAGTGTTTCGAGTGTCTCGTGTTTATATATGATGGTGGGAGGGGTAATTTCGAGTGTTCCCTTGGAATAATGGGCACGGGATCAAACTTCGTTGATTGCCGAGAGGGTAACGCGTATGAAGCAAGTATTAAGCAGCGTACCTAGGCGTAGGTAGAACACTCGAAATCACCTCTCTCTTTCTCGAGCAGTAAGCACACAGACCCACCACATTCGCACAGTACTTCCGTTGGAAGTGTGCTGAACACT
>NZ_JBZRPK010000242.1:0-2276 GCF_058382125.1 Haloferax sp. s1 | reverse complement strand
ACTCGACAGCGCGGCCAACGAACCGTGCGTCGGAGAGACAGTCAACGAAACACAGCCCGTAGCGAACAACAAAACACAGCCCGTAGCGAACAACAAAACACAGCCCGTAGCGAACAACAAAACGCGGGCTGGGGGGAACAATGGAACGCTAGCTGTAGCGAACAACACACGGGTTGTAGAAGAACACGAACTCTCGCGGGTGCAGCGGTCAGTTGCAGACAACGAGACCGCGTACATCAACCACGACGTGACACCGCCCATGTCGGGTAACTCCTTGCGACTCGTGTTCTTTGTCTACGAAGGTGAGCCACCGGCAGAACCGAGCCGAGAAAGCGCGTATCAAACCGTCCAACTCGTCGTCTCTGTCGACGGCGGTGAAGGCGACACAGAGCCGGCTCAGCCACAAACGAACGAAGAGGCGAGCATCTGATGTTACCATGGGAGCACTTGCTCTTCGGTTACGTATCGTACTCGGTACTGAGCCGTGTCGCCTGGCGTCGCCCGCCGAGCGACAAAGCGGCACTGGCTGTCGCACTGGCGACGCAGATACCTGACCTCGTCGACAAGCCCCTCTCGTGGACGCTCGGCATCATCACGACAGGCTACGGGCCAGCACACTCTGTTTTCGTCGGCCTCCCCGTAATAATGCTCGTCGCTGGTTCGGCGCGAATACGCGACAAGCCCGTATCCATCGCCGCTCTTGTTGGGTATGCATCACACCTCGTCACCGACGTGCTCGCGCTTCGCGCGAACGGACCCAATTTCGGACGGTTACTCTGGCCGCTTGCACCACAGGTACCATACGAAAGTAACATCAGTTTCATCGAACGCTTCGGAACGTACGTTGGAACATTCCTCTTTCAGATGATGCACCCGGAGAACCTCGTATTGGTACTCGGATACGTGGCTATCCTCTCGCTCGGCGCTGTCCTCTGGGTACTTGACGGAACACCGGGTATTCGATGGCTTCGTCATCGTATCGGAAGCGACCACTGAACGCCAACAAAGATGAGATAGGTTTGAGAAGACATATATCCATTCGGAACTTTGTTTAATTCTTTTAATTTTTAATAGTTTTAGAAATTATATTATATTATCAACGGCAACAAAATTCAAATGATTACAATGTCGACGGTCATGCGATGCGCAAAACAAGCGCAGATGGACAGCACAGAACAGTATCACGTCGGCAAGCACTGAAAGGAATTGGAGGTGCACTCGCAACATGCTCATTCGTGGGGACGGCCGCAGCGGACGACGGCCGGGTAAACATCGTCGATGAAGGTGCGGACCCGACAGGACAGAAATCTATCAATCCGATCTTAGAATCGATTCCTTGTGACGACGGGACGACGCTCTACTTCCCGGACGGCACATATATGATGGACGATATGTTCCGCCACACTAAGTTCAAAGGATTCGAACTTCGTGGGGAAAACGCGACTATCGTCCCGGCTTCCGACTACGACGGTCGGTGGTTATTCAAACTGGGAACGTACACTCATCCGGGTGAAGACCTCACCGTCGAGGGCTTTACCTTCGACTTCACCGAAGACAACACGGGACTTCGTGTCGTACAGGCACAGGTCAAAGACGGCCTACTCGCCCGAAACCTCACCGTCAGTGGACAACACGACAGCGGAAAATACGGCCCGTTCTTGTTCGATATTACCGGTTCATCCGGTCTCGGGACGATACAGAACATTCACATTCCGTACGGGGGCGAATTCTCGAAGAACACGCCGGGGGACATCTCCGTTGGACCGACAGGGATTCTCGTCTCTCCGTACCACCACGGTAAACTCTGGGTTCGGAATTGTGAGGTTGGCCCGTGGCCGGACAACGGACTCTACTGTTCGACTGACGACGGCCGCGTCGTTGTCAAAGGGGGCTCCTACAAGAACAGTAACATCGCAAACATCCGACTCTCCGGCGACTACAGTTCCGTCCACAATGCGACAGTCATCGTCAACCACCAACGCGACGGAGACACGAACCAGCGCGGGATTCGCCTCGACGGTGGTAAGTACAACTGGGTCGAAAACACCGAGGTACACCTCAAGAAACCCAATGGACGGGCAGTCAGTATCCAAAATGACGTCGAGTGGGCACGGGTTCAGAATTCGAACATCACCGTCGAAGGCGACGTTCCCACGAGAGCCATCACGGTGTCACCAGACGTGGGGAAAGTCGACATCTTCAACAGCGAAATCGAGTTCAACACCCCCTGTCAGGCGACCCATCTCCACGCGCCAACCGCTGCAGATCCCCCACCG